>NZ_RZGQ01000243.1 GCF_003989735.1 Legionella sp. km772
AACTCATTTAAATCACTTTGCTATTAAGTACAAATTGATTCTTAGAGCGAACCAGATTGCTTGGCAGGAGCTTAAAAATATGGCAGCTTAAAATTGACCGTGCGTAACATGAGTTAATAAGTTTGTTAACTTCTTGCTCAATAGGAGGATGCTTAAAAATTGGTAAGCTAAAAGTTGCCTCCGTGATAAATACATCACAGGATTCAGCTATAAACGATGCGCAGGTTGGATCAAAAACGCGCTTATAATCTCCAGAATTAATTAAACGCTGTCCTGCGAATTCCATCACAATTTGGGCACTTCCTAAAATATGGCCTGCGGGTAGTAAATAAAATTCAAGTTCATTAAGAGTCATTTTTTGGAAATACTCTAAAGCAGTGCTCTTTTGAGCAAAGTCCTCGCCATAACGCAATTGCATCATTGCCAGAGTATCGGAATGAGCAAACACCATTTTGTGACCAGGGCATGCGTGATCCATGTGAGCATGGGTGATAAGAGCACAGTCGACGGCCTCTATGGGGTCGATATAACACTGCCCAGGAATACAAAAGAGCCCTGCTGCTTTTACTTCCATCCATTGCCGTGGAGACCTCATTTTCTTTCCTAGTTTTTAATTAATTGAATTAAGGTTTCTAAGTGGTCTATTTCTGCAACAGGTTTATCCCAACGAATACGGTTAATCCTGGGAAACCTCAAGGCTACTCCTGATTTATGCCGAGATGAATAATTCACGGCATCAAAAGATACTTCAAAAACCAGCTCTTTTTTTACTTCACGCACCGAACCAAAGCGCTGAATCGTGTGGGTACGGATCCATTTATCAAGCTCAATTAACTCAGCATCAGTAAACCCGAAATAGGCTTTACCAATAGTAACTATTTTATCCTTACTCCATAGTCCAAAGGTGTAGTCTGAATAATAGGAGGAACGCTTGCCATGCCCTCTTTGCGCATACATCAATACCGCATCTACCGTCAGTGGCTCTCTTTTCCATTTATACCAAAGGCCTTTGGGTCTCCCCGCAATATAAACACTCTCTTTATGTTTAATCATCAATCCTTCTACAGCAGGATGGTTTTCAGCTAAGAGTTGTTGTTTTAATTGCTGCAGGGTTTGCGCCTCCCTTAAAAGAAGCAAATCCGATAAAACAATATTAGGCGCACGATTATGAGTGAACCAATTTTCTAATAAATCTCGCCGTGCTGTTAATTTTTTTTGGCGTAAATCTTGACCTTCAAGAAAAAGAATATCATAGGCTATCAGGCCGGCAGGCAGCTCTAAGAGCAATTTCTTAGTGAGCGATTTACGGTTTAAACGTTGTTGCAATTGATTAAAACTGCCTATTTCACCGTCTTTAATAATGACCAATTCCCCATCTAAAACTACATTGGAATGAATAGAATCAAGCACCTCTGGGAAACTAGCGCTTATCTCATCACCGGTGCGCGTAAATAGCGCTTTGCCTTGGGGCGTAGAGATAACTTGCACTCGGATGCCATCAAATTTCTTCTCATAATTAAATTGACTCGTTATTAAGCTATCCACCTCCTCTTCATTTAAGGGATGAGAAAGCATTACCGGATGAAAAAAAATAGCATCTTCCAGGGAGGGCTTGGCAGAGCCTTTCTCTAACCAGGAAAAAAGCTCAATATAAGGAGGACGTAATCCATGCCATAGATGCTCAATTTCTTGCACATCAACGCCACCATATTTGGCCAAGGTATTTTTTAAAAAGCGTGCCGAGATGCCTATTCTTAAGCTCCCTAAACCCAACTTAAGTAAAGCCCAGCGTTCGGTAGCATTGCTTTGATTTAATAAATATTCGAGATAGGGTCTTATTTCATTTTTATCTAAATGGTTAAACTGGATAATAAGCTCAGCCAAAGAGGGAAGCTCTTGTTTGACGGTTTGGGTTTCCGGCCAAAGCAAAGCCAAAGTTTCGGATAGATCACCCACATAATCATAGGATAACTCAAAAAGCACGGGATCAATTTTTTCTTGAATCAGCTCTTTAATTAACGAACGTTTAAAGGTTGGGAAACTTAAGCTATCCGCCATAATAGCGAGGGCATAACCTCGTTCAGGATCCGGGGTTCTGGCCAAATACTCCTGAATTACAGTCATTTTGTCCAAATGACCGTAGGTAAAAAATAATGTATTGAGTAATTGGGCAAAATATTTCATTCAATACCTATGAAAATAAAGAGAACTGCTTAAACTAAGACATGGTAGCCCCTGACGCAGGGATTAAATAATTATTCCAGATTTTCTAGAGCATACAAACTATTGAAAACCCTTAAAGCTTGGGTACGCTTAGTTAAGGATTTTTATACTATAGCTCCCATTTAATTGCTGAAGCCGAACCAGCTCTTCTTCCTAAAATTATAGTAGCTCATAACCGCGTATTTTACCCAAGACAGGCGTTTTAATTCTAAAAAACAAACTATTTAGACGGATTTTATAGTAAAATAGGGATTGCTATCCCGATAAATTAGGTTTTAAAGTGAAAATAATTGAGCTTTATGAAATTAAAAATCTTCTCGATTTAAAAAACAACTTCAATGTTCTAATTAGCTGCCTAAAACAAGCTTTTAAAAATTTCTCAGCCGGTGCTTATACCGTTCCCATGCCTATGCATTTTAATTTTCCCGAGTTTAGCAGTGATAGTCATTTAAAAGGTGCCTACCGGCAAGGAAGCACTGATTTTGTAATTAAAATTGCTAATGGTTCGGCTTTAGGTGCTGAGGGAATTATTCTTGTTTTCGATTGTAAGACAGGAGCTCCCATTGCAATGCTTCGGGATCAAGGTTATTTAACCACTGTCCGTACTGCTTTAGCAGGATTAATTGTAATGGAGCTGTTGCCTTGGGAGTGCAAAACTATCGGGATTGCTGGTAGTGGCTCATTGGCCTTAATGCTTCATGAATTAATACTTAAGCAATACCCTCGCTGTACTGTTTATGGGTATGCACGAAACCAAACCAAACTCACCTCGCTCAACTGCGAACTGGTTAATTCAGCAGAGGCCTTACAAGAAAATTGTGAGGTTATCTTTACTGCTACCTCAGCAAAATCACCTCTTTTTAGCAATGATAATTTTAATGCTTATTCAGCTTTTATTGCTTTAGGCAGTGATGATGAACATAAACGTGAATTAAGTACTGCCTTGTTTACAAAAGCAGATTGCATTGTAGTGGATAGTATGTCTCAAGCTTTAGTATTTGGCGACGTTGCTCATGCCCAACGAGATAATCCAATAGAAGATAAACTAATAGAGTTAGGTTCAGCGCTTACTCAAAAGAAACTCATGGGTCAAAAAATTATCGCTGATTTTTCGGGTATAGCAGCTCAAGATGTAGCAATGGTAGAGTTTATTTTATCACGCATTTTATAAAAAAACTTTTATTCGTCCTTTTCTAGTCTCACTGCCGGCAAGATTATTTTGTGGGAGCGACCTTATTCGCGCCTAGGAACTTATTAAGTTACTCATGTTACGCACATAAACTTGTAGTTTGACTAAAAAGCATTAGAATTCCGCCCTTAATTTTAGGGAGGGAATTAAATGGATATGCTTGATCTTTATAGTGATTATTTGATTT
>NZ_RZGQ01000244.1 GCF_003989735.1 Legionella sp. km772
TTTGATTTTTTTGATGCAGTGTAATAATTTCGCTTTTTGGTCATTCTATTCCCCTCTTATATTAGAAGAATAGCTCTTAAAAATACCTTTTTTTCGTCTAAAAATCCGCGCCTATATCAGGCAATACACAAGGTGTAAAAGCCAATAAAAGGCCTAAACCAAAAAAGGCACTCAGGTAAATAAGTGCGTTATTTCCCTGAATGAAAGAGCTAATTACCTCAGGATTGACGCTGTCTAAATTAAACACCGAAGCCCAAAGTATATTGGTAAAAAATAGGAGGACAACCCCACTAACAAGAGTAATTTTTTTCATTGTTTATCCTGACTAGCGTAAATTAGGAGCAATAGGAACTAAAGTATCCAAAGTCGAAACGACCGCTCTCTAATTTACGAAATTAATAATAATATCTAGGTGTTTTTAGAAAGCATTAGTAAAGATAGGAGGTTTAAATATAGTGGAATTTAAAAAAGAATAGCTACGTTGAATAAGTAAAAACTGCATTAATCCTATAAATAATAAAGAAAGGGCTTTTAAACCTATTAGAGCCTCATTAAGTGCATAATCCACACTGACTGAGCATGCAGAGACTATTAAGCGACTGGAGCAAGGACTTGATATTGGATTATATTTTAATTGCTGATTAGATAAAGAAATACTTTCCGGTTTCATTAATATAAAAACCAGACTTAGAATAAGCAAAAAAATAAGTACTCTATTTATCGATTTCATTAATCAATAATATCCTTTAGATAATAAAATGTACAGTATTTAAGATAATTCCTTTTTTGAAGCGGCTAGAAAGAATTTATCTAACATTCGTGTACTTAAAATCCGTTTGAGAAATATCAGCAAATGAGCCGGTGCGGTAACTGGATATTTTGCTTTAGGGTTAGTAGCTTCTATAGCATGAATAAAACATTTTATTACAGCATCTGTTTTTTTGGTGAAGACTGAGTCTGATTTTTTTTGTTTGTAGTCGCTTAACATGGACTGGTATTGTTTATAATAATAACTGTTATTAACATTAATAGCTTTTAATGTGCCATCAACAGCGTTATCACGAAATTTACTTTCTATAGGACCTGGTTCGATAGTAATCACTTTAATACCGGATGAGCTCAATTCCAGTCTTAGTGTATCGCTTAAACCTTCTACGGCATACTTTGACGCATTATAAGCGCCTCTAAACGGCATAGAAATAATTCCCAGGATAGAACTTACATTGATAATTCGTCCTTCACCTTGCTTTCTCATAATAGGAATAGCTAAATTAGATAGTTCAAGAAGCCCAAAAACATTGGTTTCAAATTGAGCCCTGATCAGATCGCGACTTATATCTTCTAGAGCGCCCGCTTGACCATAGCCAGCATTATTAATTAACACATCTAAGCGTCCTCCGGTCATGGTTAACAATTGATTAAACGCGGTCTGAATGGACTGAGAGTCACTAACATCTAATAAGAGCGCTTCAATACCTTGGTTGGTTAGTTTTTGCAGATCTTCGGCTTTTCTGCAGGAGGCAATTACCCGATGTCCTCGCTTTTTTAAAGCAAACACCGTGTCATAACCAATGCCGCTTGAGCATCCCGTAACTAAAATTATTTTGCTCATTTTAATCCTATGTCCTTAAAAAAAATATCTTATCCCACCCTCATTTCTAATACAAGCACTGGAGATCCAAATAGAAACCAAAAAGACTAAATCATGAACAACGACAATAATTGTTCTATAATTTATAAAGGGGGTTAAATTAAAAACAAAGGAGTGTATTATGAATAAATCGCATCTTCATCACTCAGCTATTCTTGGATCTATTATATTTGCTGTTCTATTGTGTGGATTGCTTTATAGCAGTAACTCTCATGCAACGACTACCAATGCTCTAGCAGGCACCCAACTAGCCTATTTTGTCGGATATCATAGTGGAGGTATGCATAAGGGATACTATAATCCTGGTTACGGCCATCACTATGGTCATGTGTATTATAAGCCTCAATATCACCATAGAGGAAGTTACCGCACACCCTGGACTTATATAGGACATAATTGTCGTAAAACCTGCTGGGTTGACCGTTGGACAGGTAGATCACTTAATTGCTATAAGACTTGTTAGAAATAAAAAGTCAAAAAAAACCACTCGATGGAGTGGTTTTTTTATAACTAGCCTAGAATCATTTACGCGAAATAATCAACTAGCCCTTTAGGCGGTTTCTTTACAGTACTAACCAGTTGCACCTCGTCCTCACCCTCAGAATAGATACCAGCTTCATTTTGTTGTTGTTGACTATTATTATTTTGAGCGAAGGCATTACCGGAACGCTGATCTGCACTTATCTGGACCTCAGCGAGATTTAGCCCCTGTGCACTCATCATATCTCTGAGTTTAGGAATCGCTTGATCCATCACATCTCTCACTTGGGCGCTATGGCTTATAATATTAACAGATGCAGCATCTTTAACCACTTTAACATTAATTTCAATCGGCCCTAAATCTTCTGGATGAATTTTAATTACTGCACTTTTAATGTCATTATTACCTAACCAAGCAATATGATCAGCAAATTGATCACCCCACTGAGGATGATTAACCGGCACAGGAATTTCTAAACTTTTTGGTGGAGCAATCAGTTGTGTAGGTTGATTAGTAACCACAGGCATAGCAATGTTATTCGAGAGGGAGCTAATTAAATCCTGCGGTTTTGAATCTGATTTCACACCCACTGGAGCCGTTGGGATGTTATCAATAGTCTTCAGTGTGCTATTCAGCTCTTGTAAGGATAAAGCTGGGTTTTGCGCCGCAGTAGTCACCGTAGCCCCATCAGAAGCAGGAGCCGAATTAAGGGCCGGTGTTGTTTGCGGTAATGCTGTGTTCACTGCCATGTTTAAGTCTGTAGATACTTTAGGATTTGCGGGTTTACTCGTAGAGTCAACCGGCACAGAATTATTACCATCTGCTTTTAATGTTTTAAAATTTTCTGAGTCTAACCAATTTAAAGCAGGGTTTTCTGTGTCAACCTCTTGCGCATTGGGGTCAATGGTTTGTGCTGTCAATAAGTTGGCAGCATCAACAGCTTGTTGACTCTCTGGGTTTATCTGTTGATTTAGCGCAGGGTTTGCTAGTTGATTTATTAAAGCACTTTTGGGATCAGAAGCAGTATTTTCTTCATTAGCAGCTGAGGTCTGTGGGGGACTTGTAAATAATTGACTGAGTAGTAAAACAAATGAGCTGGGATCGACAGTATTAGCATCAGCATTGTCTTCTTTCTTCTCCTGTGTATCATTCACCATGAATGCAAGAACATCATCAGGGGAATTTGTTGATGTATTTGCTGACGTGGTAGTTTGTGGGGCGACATTTAAAAGAAGATTTTTACTACTAATCATATCTAAAACTCCTTAATATACTATTCATTATAGTCGGAATATTTCAGTTGATCCCAGTTTAATAAAAAATTTTAATTGTTTTTTATAAACTCTGATATAGGCGCGGATTTTTAGACGAAAAAAAGGTATTTTTAAGAGCTATTCTTCTAATATAAGAGGGGAATAGAATGACCAAAAAGCGAAATTATTACACTGCATCAAAAAAATCA
>NZ_RZGQ01000245.1 GCF_003989735.1 Legionella sp. km772
AATCAAATAATCACTATAAAGATCAAGCATATCCATTTAATTCCCTCCCTAAAATTAAGGGCGGAATTCTAATGCTTTTTAGTCAAACTACAAGTTTATGTGCGTAACATGAGTGAATAAGTCTGCCCTAAAAAGGGAAATGCAGAAATTGGCTGACATAGATGTCTCAGTTCTTCAAAAGACATTGTGTGATGTAATTGACACTGATATTAAAAAAGTAATTATTGCTACTCATATCCCCCCATTTCCTGAAAGCAGTTGGCACAAGGATAAACCTAGTGATGATAATTGGCTGCCTTATTTTGCTTCAAAGGCAACTGGTGATGTGATTATGAGTTTTGTTAAAAAACATGCTGATATTCAGTTTTTAGTTTTATGTGGTCATACTCATACGGCCGTAACTATATAACTCTCTGATAATTTGATTATTAAATCAGGGCATGCTGAATATTATAAACCTTCAGTTCAAGAGGTTATTTCTCTTTGAACGTACCATTTGACTATATACTTGTTGCGGAAATTAAACGATGTTGCTTTACGTAATAGCTATATACCAAAGTAGGATGTAATTAAGTTGGTAATACCATTAACTAGTACATTCTCCCCTAAAGTTGTCGACCATTTTTTTAATTTTAAAGTTAGGTCTATATCAGTCTTTCTCACCAATTCAATATTTGGTGTTTCAGATATAAAAAGACTTTCTAAAGCCTTTATTAAAGCCAAAATATCAGCTTTGTCTTTTTTGGGAATGCTCGCATTGTCTTGAACCAAATCAATAAGTTCTTCAATCTTTTCACCTAACTCTTTATATTTAGTATGAATAATTACTTTACTATGTTTTCCAATAATTGTTACATTCTCTACAGAGGAGATATTAATACTGCTAGCATAACCTGGGTTTGGTAGAAACAACTCTGGTTTTTCCTTGCTCGCAATACCAACACCTGAAATTTTATATTTAACGTTTGTTTCTTTTTCCACTCCTTTGGGAGATGAAAATAAGTCATGCTCTTTAACAATCAACTCATTCTGCAGCAAATAATCTAAAGCGTGATTTAAATTCTGTACTTTATACTCATTACCTAAATTTGGTTTTACTTCACGTTTAATTTCGTTAATTCCTAAAGAAAGATTTTTTTGACTTGAGGAGTTTTCATGGCGCTTAAAAAGTAAGTCTAAAATTATTGCACAATATTTATCTAATTCCATTTTAATCCTCACCGTTCCATGTGTAGGTTAAGCACCAATATTTTTATTTTAGACTAAGCTGCGTTATGAATGAATTTGTAATAAAATTTCTTTTGAAGATTAAAAATTAGGCCAACAATATTCAACTGGGGTACATTTGGGGGTATATTTTTATCTCCAATAAAAATAACCCTTTAAAAACAACACATTAACTAATCAATAAATAGTCGCCGCCTTCCACCAATTAACCAAGACACTCCAAATTAATTGAATAAAATTCACTCTAATTATCTTCGAAATATCTACTTTATTAAGCAAAACTAATACCGTAACTTGACTAAGTCATTCTTTATTCTAAATTCTAGAATATGGAATAAAGGTGATTCTCAATGCTTAAACCGCATGATATCGTGCTGGCCAAGCAGATCGAAGGCTGGTCTCAAAATAGTCTTGCATTTGAATTTGTGTTTGAGTCCTTATCAAATCAATAGTGCATTTAAGCCATTAGTTGTAGTAGGGGGTAATTACACCATACCGTCCTCCGGCCAAACCACATGGGTTAAAATATGTCTTTCCTGCCAAACTAGGTGAGCTAGTCCGCGGTATTCCCACCAGCTATGCTGCTCCAAGCTTAAGTGATCATATTGTTATTGGTAAGGATCCTATCCCTGTATGGCCATGTGGGGAAATATAGTTTTTTTATGTGAATATTACAGTAAGCGAATTATTTTTCCCTATGACTGCAGCATGTGAGCTTCTTAATAAATCTGAATAAGATAAGGATTAATTACCAACCAATGCTTTGTTGGAGTTATTTAAAAATAAATCATTAAAAAAAGCCCAAAAAGTTACTGTGAATACGTTCAACAATACACGGCACTCCTTAGCGTCATTTGAGTATTAAGGAATTCTGCTAAAGCCGGAAGGCGGTGTCTTTCTACTGCTTCATTAAACAGGTCAATTTCTTCCTCCTCAGCGGTCATTTCAGCGGCTACTTCAGCTATTTGCGCACCTAATTTTTCCATTTTTATGTTAACCCGCATATTGCGATATTCTTGTTCTTGCTGACGGTTGGTAACAAAAAAAGAATGCTTATTGATGGACTCAGCGGCAGTATCTCCCTTTTTGTTAACAATTTCTAGGCTACGCTCCTCTACCGCCAGGATATCTTTTGTTAAGGTCTCCACTGAGTGTTGGGTGCGTAAAAGCCTCGTCGGTAAAGAGCTAACCACTAGATTGAATTTATAGATCTCATCGAGTTCTTCCTTTGTATAAGCCATCGCTAAAGACTCCCTAAAGTGGAGTAAGGTGCTTTGGGCTATTTCTTGTTGCTCTTCCTGCTGATTAGAACTCATATAGTCATAAAGTGGATTAAACTGCTCTTGGTTTGACAATCTGGCAATACTGTCGGTCACAAAATAGGCACAACTGCGACCGGAAATTTGCAGGGTGTCGGAGGGAATATAGATTTTAAGTTGGCAGTGTTCGCTTAAGCGGCCAAATTCCAGGCTCCAGCTGATTAAGTTAGCTAAGACTAGCGATTGCTGAAAACCTAGGGGGTCACAAATGAGAATATCCAAAGCAGGGTTATTAAGCGACCCCTTGAAATCGAATTCTAAAAAGGTCCAATGATTTAATTTAGCGCTGTCATCCCATTTTGACAAAGCAATTTGAAAGCGTAGGTCTTGGGTACAATAATCAACCATTTCCTCAATAATAACCGCTAAATCGCCAAGCTCTTTAGTGTTCATCGCAAAGGCCTTAAGTGTTCCTTGTTTGCTGTTCACCGTTTTTAAATATAAGAAAAAAGCCATAAGAGGATCTGGAACACTTCTCGGCTTACCACTTAAGGCTAATAACTCTTTAATTTCTACAAGGCTTTTCATAATTGGATGAATTTAAAGTGAGATTGCCTATATTAACGCAAAAGGGTTTGTTTTTATACATTTGACTTAAAAAAACTGCTCATCTAGGACTGCAGGCTTTTATCGTTAATGAATCGGTGACGGATAGTAAGGCTAATTAAGGCAAGCAAACAAAAGCCTATTCCGGTATAAAAACTAATGGCTGGATTAAAATACTCCCACAAGAATCCTGCCAGCATACTGGCTACAAGCATCATAAAGCCACTAAGCAAATTAAAAAAGCCAAAGGCTGTTCCTCGTAAATCTCTTGGTGAGAGATCGGTAATCATAGTCGCTAATAAACCTTGGGTCATTCCCATATGAATTCCCCACAGCGCAACACCGGCAATAAGGGCAGGCCAATTATGAGCTCATGTTACGCACGGTCAATTTTAAGCTGCCATATTTTTAAGCTCCTGCCAAGCAATCTGGTTCGCTCTAAGAATCAATTTGTACTTAATAGCAAAGTGATTTAAATGAGTTTTTATC
>NZ_RZGQ01000246.1 GCF_003989735.1 Legionella sp. km772
TTGGTGTTTCAAGAAAGCGAGGGCAGTGGCAAAGTCGTCATTGATGTGGCGCAAGGTTTTAACAGCCAATGGACAGGTGATTTTTCAAATATAGCTGGCGCAACAAGCCTGGATGATGGGGTTGGCAATACCAATGCTATTGTCGCTGATACAGCTTGTTCAAGTGATCCCAATAACTGCGCCGCCCAACGTTGCCGAAACCTCAGTGTTGACTGGTATCTTCCGGCAAGAAATGAGCTGTCTGCAGTCCATGGCGCATTGTGTTCCAATCTTGCAATTCCCTGTAACTTTGGCGGGTTTTCGTCCGCGTTCTACTGGAGTTCGTCGCAGCACGACGACCTCGGCGCGTGGGGCGTGTTCTTCCCGTCGGGTCTCGACAGCTTCGGCAATAAGTTCGTCGGACAACCTGTTCGGTGTGTCCGGGCTTTTACCCCTTAACCCCTTTATCCCTTTTCTTTTGAGGCAGCGTAGCTGCCTCATGATTTCTTTAAAGACGAATGATTTGGATTTTTATTAATGGCTTTCTATACGGAGTTACCGGTTTATAAGGACAGTTATCAGTTGGTTCTGAGAGTGTTTGAGGTAACCCGTGATTTTCCAAGGGAATATAAATACACCCTGGGCCAGGATATGAAGCGCGATGCCCTTCATTTGCTTCGTTGTATTTACCGGGCCAACAAGCATCAAAACAGGATAGAGCATTTGGAGGTGTTTTTAGATGAGATGGAGTTATTGAAATTGGAAGTTCGCTTGTGTGTTGAGATGAAGCTGATATCACTTAAAAGGCAAGCCCAGTTAAGTGAACTCTTGACACGCATAGGCAAACAGGTGACTGGCTGGCGTAATGCCAGCCGAAAGCCAGAATCATGAAGGCTACGGTGTTCATGAGCGAGCATGCTTTTGTTTAAAAGCGACAAAGGGACTGTTGTATAGCAGCAGTTGATTCGTGTCTGCATAAGATGCCTTATGTAGACCAAAACGCCTTTGTATTGCGTTTGGCGGGTTTTCGTCCGCGTTCTACTGGAGTTCGTCGCAGAACGACAACAACAAC
The DNA here is from genome assembly GCF_003989735.1 of Legionella sp. km772. Classification (GTDB taxonomy): domain Bacteria; phylum Pseudomonadota; class Gammaproteobacteria; order Legionellales; family Legionellaceae; genus Legionella. The sequence goes on from NZ_RZGQ01000246.1 coordinate 1,052, forward strand.
GCGTGGAACGTGAACTTCCCGTCGGGTAACGACAACAACGACAATAAGAACAACGAACAACCTGTTCGGTGTGTTCGGGGTTTTAAACAAAGCAAAGTCACAATCGGTGTGGGCATTTAACAGGTCCACACCGATTGTGACTTTGCTTTGTTTAAAACCCCGAACGCACCTAACCCGAAGATTGTTGTTCTTATTGTCGTCGTTCTGGTTGCCATTGTTGAAGTTCTGGTTCCAGGCGTTGTTCGTAGGGTTGCCGGAAAACTCGGTAGAACTCCAGTAGTTGTCATTGGCAAAACCGCCCTAAACAATGAATAAAGGCGTTTTGGTCCGCACAAGGGGCCTTGTGCAAACGCGAATCAACTGCTGAGGCAGTCCCTTTATCGCTTTTAAACAAAAGCATGCTCGCTCATGAATGCCATAACATTCATGATTCCGGCTTATCGACTGGCATTACGCCAGCTGGTCACCTGTTTGCCTATGCGTACCAAGAGTTCACTTAACAGAGCTTGCCTTTTAAGTGATATCAGCTTCATCTCGACACACAGGCGAATTTCCAGTTTCAATAACTCCAGCTCATCTAAAAATAACTCCAAATGCTCTACTCTGTTTTGATGCTTGTTGGCCCGGTAAATACAACGAAGCAAATGAAGGGCATCACGCTTCATATCCTGGCCCAGGGTGTATTTATATTCCCTTGGAAAATCGCGGGTTACCTCAAACACTCTCAAAACCAACTGATAACTGTCCTTATAAACCGGTAACTCCGTATAGAAAGCCATTAATAACAATCCAAATCATTCGTCTTTAAATAAATCATGAGGCAGCCTAGCTGCCTCAAAAGAAAAGGGATAAAGGGTTTAAGGGTTAAAAGCCCGAACGCACCTAACCCGAAGATTGCCGAACTTACCGTCGCCGAGCAGGAAGCCATCGACGAAGTCCTGGCCCCAGGCGACGCTCGTAGGGTCGCCGGAAAACTCGGTAGAACTCCAGTAGAAGTCATTGGCAAAACCGCCAATGGCCGCCCTATTGGTAAATAAGCAGTTGAGTTGACCTGCGGATGTCAAATTATTTCCGGCTGGCAAAAACCAATCGTCATAGCAGGTGTTTCCTGCCTGACAGGGAGTGTTCCCTTGGGAGTCCACCTCAAAGTCATTACACAATTGTGCTGCATAAGGTGTGCCGCCATTACTGCCTAATGCAGTAACAATGGCTGTGGTATTACTGGCTCCATCGGTATCACTTTGCGCCCCAGCCCCAATCTCTGTGCCGAATCCTCCCCATGCAATAGCTGTGCTGTTATCCGCAGTGGCGGCAATCAGATTATTGCCTGTGTTCAAGCAAGCAATCGTTCCGCCAAAAGCCGGTTGTCCTACTGCGTTGGCCACGTAAGTATAGCCATTAGCTAGTGTGGCGCCACCTGCCGGCGTATTAATGACGACATCGACAGCTCCTGCGGTATGAGCAGGCGTGACGCCAGTCACCGTTGTAGAGTTGACGACAGTAACACTGGTGGCCGCTCTTCCTGCAAAAGTAACGCTTGTTGCCCCCATTAACCCGGTACCCGTTAAGGTAAAACCGGTTCCCCCTGATGCCGTTCCTGAGGTTGGGTTGATGGCGGTCAGCGTACTGCCTGATTGAATGGCAATGGCTGCCGTCAGCGCATTGGTATTGGTGCCTTGGATGGTGAAATTCGTTTGCGGCACCACCATATTTCCTGGTGTGTAAGTCAGTGTGCAACTGCCTCCTGGTGGCACATTGGCGCAGGTATTGCCTGTTTCGGTGACATTGCCATCCAGTGCCGTCCCTGTGAAATTTGATGTGATGTTGGTGGCCACCACCTCAAGGGTCGTGTTGGTAATCGTGAGCTGCCCCGTTGGGCCATTAACCGTTAGTGCTAAAGGAGACCCTGTGACGGTAATCACCGCATCCGTTATCGGTGGCGCCTGCGTAATGCGCAGAATATTGGCGCTACTGGGGCGATAGCACTGGTTAGTTGAACCTTGTTGGCAAACTACGGGACCATCCATAACCGGACTGTTTAACTGACTGCCGTTTATCTGTAAAGACAGAATGCAGGAATTCTTGCCTCTGAGAACAAAAGGATTTCCGCAAATATTGAGTCCCGTGGTGATTTGCGTAATGCCACGAATGGGCTGCATGGTTAAGGTGTGTGGCTTGCTGGATTGATTGGTGACTCGGTATTGCACCAAAGCTGTACCATTGGCAGGCACTGCCATCGTGGTAGCCGTCAGTGGCTCAAAGGTCCACAATGGAGTCCCTGCAAAAACGGTTGTCATCATGAACACTGAGCACAAGAAAGCCAGTATTCTATTCAAAAAAATGTTGTTGCTGTATCGAAGCATGGCCTTTGTCCTTATGCGATGTAAGTAAGATTGACTAACACCCCATGGGTGTAGAGGTGATTAAGGGCTAATCCTGAATTCATGGTCTGCCACAAAGCACGACCCAGTTCGCTTTTACCCCAGTCGGCAAACTCATAAC
>NZ_RZGQ01000247.1 GCF_003989735.1 Legionella sp. km772
TTATTAACCATTTAGAGCGAATAAGCCTCACAGCCTAAATTTACCGAATCTTTTGTCGACTGTTGATTAAAAAACAGCTGAACAATAATTGGTTCATTTCTAGTCATGAAAAGCCCCTGATAAGGCCGGTTAGGGCACAAGCAAAAGCGGTAACCAGGCAGGTTGCCGTAAATACCGCACCTTGATCCATGCCGGCATCGTGCAGAATAGCCGGATTAACAAAGGCAATGTACACCATCGTAAGAAAAGTAGTAATTCCTGCTAGAACCTCGTTTTTAAAGGTACTATCTTGTAAAAAATGAGTTTTTAAGCGAGACATCAGACGTCCTATAAATGAAAATTCATTACCCCAACAATAATTTCTATGATGATCAAAATAATAATAACAATTTCCAAAAGGTGGCTATGGCGATTATCGAGATAACCATTAAACATATCAAAAATTTCATTTAAGGTATCTAAACGATGATTTATGGCGTTGACCCGACGCTGAATATGCAGATAGCGCTCCAACATAATAAAGTGATCTTCTAAGGTGGGATGTTGCCAAAAATATTTAGGGTGATAGAGAAAATTACTAATGAGGTTCATTTCGCTTTTCGCACCTAGAATTTCACCGATAACCTGTTGAATTTGTTTCCGCCCAATAGGCATCTCTCCGGTTTGCGATAAACTTTGAATCATTGGATTATATTTTTCAATAAGCCCATCTATGATGGTTTCAAAATACTGTAATTTAACCGATTGAGAAAAACCATAAGAGAGGCTAAGTTTTAACTCCTCACTTTCGTCTTCAATGGTTAAGCAATCAACATCAAAAAAATCATGAGGTTCAATGGACGTTTTAGCCGCTAGCTGGTAATGAAATTCATCATGAACCAATAACTTAATTGGCTTATCGACTAGCATTTTAATGGTATTTAGATAGTTATTAATTTCATAACGCTTAACCCCCCAAGAGACCACCGTACCATTTTTAAAAATATAAATCGTATGATGGGAATTATCGCTGGGGATTATTTTTAGCACATCACGGGTTTTGGTAGAGGTGTAGGCATTTGGAGCCGCTCTAAAATGATTATCTAGGCGGGTTAAATCAATGTTTTTAGCCACACAGAAACTTAAACATTCCATGGTACTCAACTCGAAGGAGAAGGTGGTATTTATTGCTCTAAATACCATTATTTTTTTAAGGATTATACAATAAATTTACTTATAAGGTAATAGCTTAGCTATTTTGTGGCTAAGCACGGGTTAGGGCTTTTATCGGCGGGCTTCCTCCATTGTCCATGCGCATCCTCAGTTTAAGCAGACAGAAGAGCTTGCAGCATGGACAACGAGGCAGGAGAGCGGTTGCTTAGGCGGCTATTAAAGTTTTAAGCATTATCAGCCGTTTCGCGACCTGAGTAGGCTTTTTTCCTGTCGGTGGCTCCACACAACCATTGCGGGCACACCTCTAGAACTTCAGATATTTTTTCTAATTCATTTTTATTCGGCAAGGCATGACCAAAAATTAAGGCATTAGCTAAATGGCGAGTAATACCAAATACTTTGGCAACCGCTTTAGTCTTTTCTACTAAATCCTCAGGAAAACCTAAGGTGGCTAGTTCGCGATTAAAGCGTTGGGAAAACACTTTACTGTTCATTTTCTCACTCCATGAAAAAAATAATTAGGGTCTGTCTCTACCTGTCAATCCTTGAGCTAGGTATTTCTTTGTTATAACTTATTTTTTTTCAATAGCAAAGTTCTTTTTTGATAAAAAGCAATTAATTTTCATTATGTTACTATTTTTGCACACAGGAATGGTTTGAAATTGGAATTCAATGATAATTTAAGACATTTATAATGTTAATAATGCTGTTTGCATAGGCGATGCCGTCAAGATAGGATTGGACGAGCGCCTTATTATCAATGCCAGAATATTGCAGCTGCTTGAAATTGGCTTCTTCATAGGCTATAGAAAATTTTAAAAATTTACCCAGTTCGCCGACGTGATGCAAAAGGGCTTCATTCAAAACCTCACTTAATTGAATTCTGTCTAAGAGCAAAGACATTGGCTCATTTAAAATAGCATCGAGGGTCGATAAAATACCGACGGTATAGGCTTGATGGGGGTTAGGGTAGTGGGTAGCCCTGGCCAACGATTCGCACATCTTAGCCCGGATCAAGGTTCTTTCTAATAAATCAGGGGCAATATCATCAAGACTAGCTAATAATAATAAAATGATCCAATTGCGAATTTGCACTAAGCCGAGCTGGACAATGGCATCCATTAATGATTCGATTTTTTTGCCAGTGTAAAACGACACAGAATTGGTTAAACGTAAAACACGATAACTGAGCTTCGGGATTTGTAAAATAATATCTTCAATTTTTTCTATTGACGCGTTACTGTCATTTAGTTCGCCAAGTAAACGGAGCATTTGCGATTTATTTTCAGTGATGCTGCGGCCTTTAAAGGGATCGGGCTTATTGAGAAAAAAGCCCTGGAAATAATCAAAACCCAGCTCCATGCAAATATCAAATTGGGCACGACTTTCTATCTTCTCCGCCAAAAGCTTTCCGGTATAACTATTTTTTAAAGGCTTAATTTGCTCTTCAATTTGCGCTCTGGAAAGATTGAGAACATCAATTTTAATGATGTGGGCCAGATCAATTAAGGGCCTTATTTCTTCTCGGTACATAAAATCATCTAAAGCAATTTTATAGCCTAAGCTTTGGAGCTGGGTTAAATTTTTAATCAGGATCTCATCAATAATAACCGTTTCTAGAACCTCAATAACTATACGGTTCTTAGGTAATAGCGCTGGAATTTGTTCGATAAGATTGTTGTAGGTAAAATTGATGTAGGCTGTTTTTTTTCCGATAATATTATTTATATCGAGATTGGTGAATAGTTGGGTAATAACTGATGATGTTGCAGCATCCCCGCTAAATGGACTAGAGCTATTTATATTAGCGCTTATTTCATCTCCATTTCGGTATAAAAGCTCATAAGCACATACCGCCCCTTTCCTATTGAAGATGGCTTGTCTCGCTAATAATGTTCTCAGCGTTGTTTGATCCAATTTGAGTACTTATTATTAGATTATAAGTTTAGTATATATCATTTTGGTGGAGATGCTTTTCGCAAAAAGGGCAATCTCATTTATTTAACAGCAAGATAGCACTTCATGGGGATTTGCTAAAAATTTACTCTATTTAGCTATCAGATAAATTGATTTGGCACCATACTTATTAAATTACGGAACAGGGCCACCTCATGAAAAAAATCTAGCTTAAATCGGTAAATAATGAGAGGCTAGCTTCATTTAAATGGATATAGGAATCAGGGGCTTTTCATGACTAGAAATGAACCAATTATTGTTCAGCTGTTTTTTAATCAACAGTCGACAAAAGATTCGGTAAATTTAGGCTGTGAGGCTTATTCGCTCTAAATGATCAATAATAAACCTAATTCAGGGCGCAGACGAACCGGAATACTAATTCCAGCATATCCAATGCTATTGCTCATACAAGATTATAAATCGAGCAAGGC
>NZ_RZGQ01000248.1 GCF_003989735.1 Legionella sp. km772
CATGATCCTTATTTTTATTTAGCGATAAACTATGTATCATAAACCAATTCGTTGGTCGATAACTGCTCTCAAAAATGACTACAAAATTTGGTGGAAGTGTTCAGTAGATTTGAACCATCCCTAAATTTAATTGTTCAACGTCTTTATTAATTGATTCCAGAAATCTTTGCACACTCCTATTAGCATAAGTCGGCCAAGTAACCTCCTTTAACTTCTTCATGGGGGTAGTAGGTGGATGTTCTGGTTCTGGTCTAGGAGCCCGTACAATCACAGGTGTCACTGGGGGGGGCTGAGGTGTTTCGTCCGGTCTGGGAGACCTAAGGTCCTCATAACTGGGTATATGAGAATCCGTCTTGCGTTTAACGCCGGCACCAATAAGGCGGACTTGCTCTTCCCTGGAAAGTTCTTGGGGGATCTTAAATTGTCTTCGTAGAAACTCTAAGGCTCCCGCCTTATGATCAACAGTGTATTTGTCTTTTGAACTGTTATAAACCTCCCATGCATAGTCAATTTTCTTCGTAGCGGACCAGGCATCAATACGTTCAATAGGGATTTTCCCATCAGCTGCAATTAAGAGATGATCTTTGCGTACATCCCGCCTGAACCTATCAAAAAGACCCATGAAATACCTGATATTGATCGGCATGTATAAATTATAGTCATAAATTGTATTTTTTTGCGGTTTATCGCGTGAAGTAAGATAAAAGGTACAGAGAGAGAGGCACTCTAAATAAAATTATTCTTTCATCAAGAGCCATTTTTTAGCCAATTATTTAAAATTCTTCCATTAGAGATGTCGATTTTTACTCAAATTTAGGATAAAGTAGCACCCAAAAAAGTATAAGGTAGCGTTACATTATGTTTAGAAAGTTAAGGGGCGTGTTTTCTAACGATTTATCCATCGATCTAGGAACAGCTAACACATTGATTTACGTTAGGGATAAAGGCATCGTATTAAACGAACCTTCTGTTGTAGCTCTACGGAATGAGTCGGGACAAAAGCGTGTGGCTGCTGTAGGTTTGGAAGCGAAACGCATGCTAGGCAGAACACCTGGCAATATAAATGCTATCAGACCGATGAAAGATGGTGTGATCGCCGATTTCTTTGTTACTGAAAAAATGTTGCAGCATTTTATCCATAAAGTGCATGAAAACAAATTCTTACGTCCCAGCCCACGCGTGCTTGTTTGTGTTCCTTGTGGTTCTACCCAAGTGGAGCGACGGGCTATTCGTGAATCCGCAATGGGAGCTGGTGCGCGCGAAGTATTTCTTATTGAAGAGCCGATGGCTGCTGCTTTGGGTTCTGGGATGCCAGTGGAAGAAGCAAGCGGTTCTATGGTAGTAGACATTGGTGGTGGAACTACTGAAGTCGCTATTATTTCTCTAAGCGGTATTGTTTATCATCAATCAGTTCGTATTGGTGGTGATAAGTTTGATGACGCCATTGTTTCTTATGTACGCCGTAACTACGGTACTTTGATTGGTGAAACTACTGCTGAGCGTATTAAGCATGAGATTGGTTCTGCTTTCCCAAGCCGTGATCTATTTGAAATTGAGGTGCGTGGCCGAAATCTTGCAGAAGGTGTTCCCCGTAGCTTTACTTTAACTAGTGCAGAAATCCTCGAGGCCTTACAAGAGCCTTTATCAGGAATTGTTGGTGCAGTACGTGCCGCTTTAGAATTAGCTCCTCCAGAGTTAGCTGCTGATATAGCAGAGCGAGGTATGGTTTTAACTGGTGGCGGTGCTTTATTGAAAAATATTGACACGCTTCTGATGGAAGAAACTGGCCTACCTGTATTAATTGCTGAAGATCCACTCACTTGTGTTGCTCGTGGTGGCGGTAAAGCTCTAGAAACTATGGATTTACGTGGCGGTGATTTCCTCTCAACAGAATAATAAACATAATCGCTTATTTAGTAGGAGCGGGCATAGTCCGATAGGATTTATGCTTGCTCTGCTATTGTCCATTGCATTAATGTTTTCCGATTATCGTTACCATTATTTAGATAATGTCCGTAGCGGTTTTTCTCTTATTGTTTCTCCTTTGCAATATGCAGTAGATTATCCAGTCCGGGTGGTCGGTTGGGTGCAATCTCTAGTGAGCGCTAAAAAGGCTTTGATTGACGAAAACATGCGTTTACGTTACCAACAAACAGCTTTAGAAGCTGAACTGCAAAAACTCTTAGTCATTCAAAAAGAAAACTCACAATTAAAAGAATTATTATTAACTTCTTCTCAAGCGGATATGAGAGCAATGGCCGCGCAAATTTTAGCGGTAGATACCTCTAACGCACGTCAAATAGTCGTTTTAAACAAGGGCAATCGTGATGGTGTTTACTCTGGTCAGCCGATATTGGATGCCAAAGGGGTTATGGGACAGGTCATTGATGTGGGGCCATTGACTAGTACTGTGCTATTAATTTCCGACTCTAAAAGTGCAGTTCCCGTACGTAATAACCGCACTGGTGAGCGGGCTATTTTGGTGGGGACTAATAGTTTAGACCAATTATCCTTAATTAACCTACCCAAAACTGCATCGATTCATCCCGGGGATGTTTTAGTGACTTCTGGGTTAGGAGGGCGCTACCCTGAAGGTTATCCTGTTGGCAAAGTAGAGAAGGTGACTAGTCTGCCCGGGGAAGATTTTGTAAAAGTTGTGGTGAGTCCTATCGCATTATTAAATCGAAATCGTTTGGTTTTGTTAATTTGGCCTGATTTAGATCAAGAACAACTTACAGCCCAAATCAATGAGCGCTTAAATGTTGGAGATGATGCAGGATGAATGATATTCGTTTAAAATTATTAATAGCATTTATAATCGCTTTAGTGCTTTCTATTTTACCGATGCCACAGTTTATTGCTGCTTTCCGTCCTCCCTGGGTGTTGCTGCTTGTTCTTTATATAGAATACTTTATTCCCGGCAAATTTCATATTACTACCTTATTTCTGGTAGGTTTAGTATTAGATGTTCTGCTGTCTACGGTGATTGGTGAGCATTCTTTTGCCTTATTATTGGTAACATGGCTCGCCTCCACTCGCTCTCGACGCTTTCAATTTTTCTCCATGATGCAACAAATTTTCTTGGTGGGTATTTTTTGTTTCCTCTATGAAGCTATTATCTCCGCTACACATGCCTTATTAGCTTTTAATTACAGCTTATTAATGCCGATTGCTAGCGCTTTATTAAGTATGTTCATTTGGCCTTGGATTCGTTTACTAGGTGATGGCTCACTACTTACCCGCTTAAGCCAACGGACTTCGCTCTGATTGCCAATTAGTGCCCATTTAAACTTAGGCCCTAAGAATAGCAGTTTCAAACTTGCTTTGGATTTAAAGCGTATCTGAAATATTTTTAACGGATCTAAATGAATTGTTGTGTGTTTTTTTGTGCGGGTAGAGAGGAAAATCCGGGATGGTTCAAATCTACTGAACACTTCCACCAAATTTTGTAGTCATTTTTGAGAGCAGTTATCGACCAACGAATTGGTTTATGATACATAGTTTATCGCTAAATAAAAATAAGGATCATG
>NZ_RZGQ01000249.1 GCF_003989735.1 Legionella sp. km772
ATGATCCTTATTTTTATTTAGCGATAAACTATGTATCATAAACCAATTCGTTGGTCGATAACTGCTCTCAAAAATGACTACAAAATTTGGTGGAAGTGTTCAGTAGATTTGAACCATCCCGATTTTTTAACAAAGCGTTCTGTTGTTTGTCTTATTTCTTCTTCTAACGCAACTTGATTTGTTATGTTTATAGCCAATTTTACTACTTTTAAAACTTTGCCATTTGAATCAAAAATTGGATTATACTGCGCTTCAATCCAAACGAGTTTCCCATTTCGTCCTACTCTTTTAAAGCGTCCGGCTTCTAAAACTCCATTCCTTAAGCGTTCCCACATAGCAGAATATTCAGGAGAAGACGCCAAACTTGGTTCGCAAAACATTCGATGATGTTTGCCTTTAATATCTTCAAGCGCGTAATCTAAGGCATTTAGAAAGTTTTCATTAGCTGATAGCACTGTCCCTTCAGGAGTAAACTCTATAATGGCCTGCGAGCGATTAATCGCTTTTAATTTGCATTCATATTCGGAGTTCTTTAATTTGGATTCAGTAATATTAGTAGCAAATTTAATAGCTTTATAAAGGGTATTTTGTTTGTCAAAGACAGGGACATAGGAAGCATTAAACCAAATTTCAGTGCCGTCTTTTTTAAATCGCTTTATTTCTCCTGATACGAAATTTCCAGCGTTTATTTTTTTCCAAAATTCATTATATCCTTCAGAGTTAACATAAGCTTTATCGCAAAAAATACTATGGTGTTTCCCTATGAGTTCCTCTAAATTATAGCCAGTGTTATGTAAGAAATTATCATTTGCTGTGATTATAGTTCCATCTAAATTAAACTCTATAACTGCTTGTACCTTATTAAGGGCATTTACGGTATGCTCGTGGGCTGCACTATTTAATTTTTCATCTTTAATAATTTCATGCATAACAACACCTTTTTCATTTCTAATTCCCTTTATTTTGTATAAAAATACATCAGATAGATATATTATAGAGCATAATATTGCGTTTATAAGAAATTACCTGAGTAAGGCTGAATAGATGAAACGAAGACAGCGATGCGCTGGCGAGATTACTTTCGATTAATTCCCTTTACCGGGTTAAACGAATGGAAGCCACTTCCTTGTCTAGAAGGACATTGATTTTAAAGCCAGAATTTTTACCGTACAAGACCTAAATAGAGAAACTCATACTCCTAGTAGTCTAAACTAACCTATTGATTTGACCGTCAGAAATGGGATTAAAGTGCTTGCTTCATGATTTAAAACAAAGTCTTTTTAAAGCTTTAGCTACTCTAGGTAAAATGCTAACCACTTAGAAAGAGCCGCAATATCATTGTTGGGCCGAACGGCCCAACCTACGGTCCTGGTAATAATAAGCATAAACGCACGACTTGGAGAACTCATAGAACGTTGGTATTAACGCCTTATATAGAGCAATATAGCTAGAATGTGGCGGTTTACTAAATCAAATGGAATAACAGAAGGCTTTCATCGAAAGATGAAACTAGCTATGGGTTTAGGAATTTTGAAAATTATAGAGTGCGTGTTAAGGTGCTCTGCGTGTTATTATCGCTGCCCCGTAAATGGGAAAGGCCCAATTTTTTGATTTACATGGTGGCCAGAGGCGGAATCGAACCACCGACACGAGGATTTTCAATCCTCTGCTCTACCGACTGAGCTATCTGGCCTTGTGGGTTGCTATTAGACTCCTATTGTGGTTTTGAGTCAAGCATTATCTGCAAATTATTTTAAAAATTCTTGATAGGCGATCGATATTTGTGCACCTAGGTAAGCATTGTTCTTAATTAGTTCAATATTGGCCTCTAAACTACGGCCAGCGGTGAGCTCGCCAATACGTTTTAAGAGAAAGGGCGTAATGGCTTGACCATTAATATGTTTTGCTTCCTCATGAGCTTGTTGAATGAAAGGAGTCATTTCTTCATCAGAGATCTCTGCTTCAATAGGAATAGGGTTGGCTATGACAATGCCATTAGTTAATTTAAGCGCTCGTTGATAATTCATGAGATTGGCAACCTCGGTTGCTGTGTCTAAGCGATGTAATAACGGTATTCCGCTGTAGCGACTGTAGAATGCAGGGAATTCATCTGTTGCAAAACCAACAACCGGGACTCCGTGAGTTTCTAAAACCTCTAAAGTTTTTGGTAGGTCTAAAATAGACTTGGCTCCGGAACATACAACCGTGACTGGAGTCGATGATAGTTCTATGAGATCTGCTGAAATATCAAAGCTAGCACTTGCTTCTTGATGAACACCGCCGATGCCACCGGTTACAAATAAGGGTAAAGCAGCTAGATGGGCGCAGAACATGGTGGCGGCAACCGTAGTGCTAGCGCTTAGTTTTTGGCTTAGTACGTAGGCGATATCACGGCGGGAGGCCTTGTTAATTTCTTTGCACTCAGCGAAGTGTTCCATAGTATTTTTTTCTAGGCCAATATGAATTTTTCCTTGGTAAAGAGCAACAGTAGCGGGAACCGCTCCTTCTTGACGAATAATTTCCTCTACGATATTGGCGGTAGCTAAATTATCAGGATAAGGCATTCCATGAGATATAATAGTGGATTCAAGCGCAACAATAGGTTGGTTAGCACTTAATGCATCGCTTACCTCTTCATTGAATTGTATTAATTCATGGCGCATAACTTATCCTTATTCTTGTTCAGTGTATCCTGATGGTTTTTCTGAGCCTTCACCAAAGAAATATTTCTGCATTTCTTCTTTCAAAAATTCTCGCGCTTTTGCTTCTATTAAATTCAAACGGTATTCATTGATGAGCATGGTTTGATGGGATAACCACATTGACCAAGCTTGCTTAGACACTTGATTAAATATTTGTTCCCCTAAGGCGCCGGGGAAGGGAGCTCTATCCATGCCTTCAGCTTCTTGTTTTAACTTACAACAAAATACAGTTCTATTCATGCCACACTCATACATTGTTAAAAAGAGCTACATTATGCGTGAATCTAATTTGTACTCCAAGTGCTGGACTCATTTATTTCTCTTAGTCGGAACGCATTTTTATTTGCGCTAATAAAATATGTTGGGAAAGTAATTGTTCTTGTTCTGAGGTGAGGCTATTAAATTGAATGGAGGTGCGGTAAGCAGCCTCGCTTTGGAATTGGCTGTATACCACTCTACCGTCAAGTATAATAGGTATCATTTTGGGTTTGGTATAAATCACTACTTTGATTAAGGTATTTTCTTTAACTAGTTCTTTAGTCTTAAAAGCCATTCCACCTAAACTGATATTTACTTTCTTCAATTCGATGTCCCCCGCCATTAAAACATGGCGAGATAAATAGTCTATCTTGGCATTTACTAACTCATGTTACGCACATAAACTTGTAGTTTGACTAAAAAGCATTAGAATTCCGCCCTTAATTTTAGGGAGGGAATTAAATGGATATGCTTGATCTTTATAGTGATTATTTGATTT
>NZ_RZGQ01000025.1 GCF_003989735.1 Legionella sp. km772
TCAATTAACTAAAAATCAGATGAAAAGGCAATCTATTAAGCGGCTCAGAAAAAATGCTGGATGGGATGATTCTATTTTAACCACTATCTTATCTCAAAATTTTTCATGAGGTGACCCTGTAGAACCCTGAATTAGGCATTGCTTTATGAGGCCACCTTAATATATAATTCATCCACTTTATTTGCTAGATCGAATTATAGGCACGTAGCTCAGCGGTAGAGCACCACCTTGACATGGTGGTGGTCGGTGGTTCGAACCCACTCGTGCCTACCAACTAATTGGGTTAAAGCATTTCCAGAATTACGGTTTTAGCCCTGCTTTGCAGGGTTTTTTTTTGATATGAAATGCTTGACGGACAGCGCGGTGGATGACAACTATGCCCAACATTAAATTACCTGATGGAAGTATAAAAAGTTTTGATGCGCCAGTGACAGTATATGATGTTGCCCATCAAATTAGCCCAGGACTAGCCAAGGCCGCTATGGCTGGTGAAGTTGACGGCGTTTTGGTCGATACCAGCTATTTAATGCACAATGATTGCTCTTTAATTATCATTACTGAAAAACAAGAACAAAGCTTAGAAGTCATACGTCATTCAACAGCGCATTTGCTTGCTCAAGCAGTAAAAGCTCTCTTTCCAACCGCCCAGGTTACGATTGGACCGGTTATTGAAGATGGTTTTTATTATGATTTCGCCTTTGCCCGCCCCTTTACGCCCGAGGACTTAACTCAAATTGAAGCCAAAATGCAGGAATTAGCCAAAGCTAATTACCCTGTTACTCGCCGGGAGCTTCCCCGCGATGAAGCTATTAAATACTTCAAAGGCATCGGGGAAGAGTATAAAGCAAAAATTATTGCTGATATTCCGCAAGATGAGGTTTTATCCTTATATAAGCAGGGTGATTTTGAAGATTTATGTCGAGGCCCTCATGTTCCTTCGACTGGATTTTTAAAAGCCTTTAAACTAACGAAGCTTGCGGGCGCTTATTGGCGTGGTGATTCAAATAATGAAATGTTGCAACGCATTTACGGGACAGCTTGGGCTGATAAAAAATCTTTAGCTGATTATTTATTCCGCCTGGAAGAAGCAGAAAAGCGCGATCACCGTAAATTAGGTAAAGCTTTAGGTTTATTTCATTTTCAAGATCTGGCCCCCGGTATGGTGTTTTGGCATCCTAATGGTTGGATTATTTACCAAGAGCTGGAGCGTTACATCCGCAGCCGCTTAGTAGATTTTGGCTATCAAGAAATTAAAACCCCGCAAATAGTAGATAAAATTCTGTGGGAAAAATCCGGCCATTGGGAAAATTTTAGAGACGATATGTTCGTGACTCAAACGGAAAATCGTGAATACGCCATTAAGCCAATGAATTGCCCCTGCCATGTACAAGTGTTTAACCAAGGTTTAAAAAGTTACCGCGATTTACCGCTGCGCTTATCGGAGTTTGGTAACTGTCATCGCTGTGAACCCTCAGGTTCTTTACATGGCTTAATGCGCGTTCGTAATATGGTGCAAGATGATGCTCATATTTTCTGTACGGAAGATCAAATTCAATCTGAAGTCTCGATGATGCTGCAATTGGTACAGTCCGTGTATGCTGATTTTGGTTTTGAAAAAATAAAGTATCGTTTGGCCTTGCGACCAGAAAAGCGAGTAGGCTCTAATGAGGTTTGGGATAAAGCAGAACACGCCTTGAAACAAGCGATGAAAGATCAAAACATTGAATGGATCGATGCGCCAGGCGAAGGTGCCTTTTATGGTCCGAAAATCGAGTGTTCCTTATCCGACTGTTTAGGGCGAATTTGGCAATGCGGTACTATCCAAGTAGATTTTTCAATGCCTGCCCGACTTGAGGCAAGTTATGTTGCTGAAGACGGCAGTAAACAAATTCCAGTGATGTTGCATCGTGCTATTTTAGGTTCGTTTGAGCGCTTTATGGGTATTTTGATTGAGCATTACGCAGGGAAATTACCCCTATGGTTGTCGCCAGTACAAGCAGCTGTACTTACTATTAGCGAAAAACAAAACGAATACGGCGAAAAACTAAGACAAATTTTACAAAAAAGAGGGATTCGCGCTCATTTTGACTTGAGAAATGAGAAAATTGGTTTTAAAATTCGCGAACATACTTTACAAAAAGTACCTTATCTATTAGTTATAGGAGATAAGGAAATGGCCTCTGGCCAGGTAGCACTACGTACGCGTGAGGGCGAAGATCGTGGCGTAATGACAATAAATGAACTTTGTGATATCTTAGAGCACGAAATTAAAAGTAAAGGTAAAGACCTAAAATCTGTTTCCACTAGATTTATGAATAAAAATTCTATTGAAAACAAGGAAAAGACTGAAGAAATCTTTAAAAGTCTTTAATCGATAATAACCGGGAGGATTAAACCATTAGTGCACCAACTAAGCGTGAAAGTGATCGCGCACGAATTAATGAACAAATTAATGTACCAGAGGTACGCTTAATTGATGTCGATGGAAATCAGGCCGGAATTGTATCAACACGAGAAGCTCTGCGTGCTGCAGAGGAAGGTGGTTTAGATTTAGTTGAAATCTCGCCTACGGCGAAGCCGCCTGTTTGTCGGATTATGGATTATGGTAAGTTTCTCTTTGAACTGAGTAAGAAACAAGCTGAGGCTCGTAAAAAGCAAAAGCAAATTCAGGTCAAAGAATTGAAATTCCGTCCTACGACGGAAGACGGGGATTATCAGGTCAAGCTACGCAACCTGATACGTTTCCTTAATCATGGTGATAAAGTCAAAATTACACTGCGTTTTCGTGGTCGTGAAATGGCCCATCAAGAATTAGGTATGAAAATTCTTGAACGTTTACAGCAAGATACCGCTGAATTTGCAACAGTAGAGCAGCATGCAAAACGTGAAGGAAGACAACTATTGATGGTTTTATCGCCCAAAAAAAGTAAGTAGCTGAAACAAATGCGGAGTACATTGCTATGCCAAAATTAAAGTCACATCGTGGAGCGACTAAACGCTTCCGTAAGACAGCAAGTGGTGCGATTAAACGTCGTGGCGCTTATAGAAATCACATCCTGACTAAAAAGTCTACTAAGCAAAAACGCCATTTACGCGTTGGTGCAAGTACTTTGAAGCCATGCGATGCTAAACTAGCAGCTCGTATGTTGCACGGTAGTTAAGGGGAGATTGAAGAATGCCAAGAGTTAAACGTGGTGTGACGGCGAAAGCGCGTCATAAAAAAATATTAAAACAAGCGAGAGGCTATTACGGAGCTCGTAGCCGTACCTACCGTGTAGCAAGACAGGCAGTTATTAAAGCGGGTCAATATGCATACCGTGATAGACGTCAGAAGAAGCGTCAATTCCGTGCATTATGGATTGTCCGTATTAATGCTCAAGCACGTGAGTGTGGGATATCATACAGCCGTTTAATTGATGGTTTGAAAAAAGCCTCAATCGAATTAGACAGAAAGGTTTTAGCTGATCTAGCGGTTAATAACAAAGTGGCTTTTGCCGCAGTAGCTGAGCAAGCGAAAGCCGCCTTAGCAAACTAATTTGTTGTTAGTGTTCTAAGCGATCAAGAACACTGTAGTAATACAAAATCAATAAAATCATCAAGGAGGCTCAGGCCTCCTTTTTACTTGTGGGTATAACTATGTTGGATACTATTGCCATACAAGAAGAGGCTTCTCAAGCAATCAATAAAGCCCAGGATGTCGCTGCTCTTGAACAAATTCGAGTTGATTTCCTTGGTAAAAAGGGAAAGCTTACTGAGGTTTTAAAAAGCCTCGCACATTTATCAGCTGAAGAGAAACCTAAAGTAGGCCAGTTGGTGAATCAAGCCAAGCAGTCTATTAGCGCGCTCATTGAAGCGAAAATGTTTGAGTTAAAAGAAAAGCAATTATTAGCAAAATTAGCTGCAGAACAAATCGACGTTAGTTTGCCTGGACGCAACCGGAATACGGGTTCGCTGCATCCAGTGACCCAAGTTAAACAGCGGATTAATGATTATTTCAGTCGTTTAGGTTTTGATATTGTTGATGGCCCAGAGATTGAAACTGAATTTTATAATTTTGAAGCACTAAATATACCTGGACATCATCCAGCACGTGCGATGCACGATACGTTTTATTTTGGTGATGGGCGTTTATTGCGTACGCATACTTCACCAGTACAAATTCGGACCATGGAGCAGCGTACCCCACCATTTCGGTTAATTGCCCCAGGCCGTGTTTATCGATGCGATTCCGACCTTACTCATACGCCTATGTTTCATCAAGTAGAAGGTCTATTGATTGACAAGCAAGCAACCATGGCTGGCTTAAAAGGTTTGTTAGAGGACTTTTTTGCTTATTTCTTTGGTCGTCAATTGGCTGTACGTTTTAGAGCCTCCTATTTTCCTTTTACAGAGCCCTCCGCCGAGGTAGATATTGAATGTACTCAATGTAATGGTCAGGGCTGTCGTTCGTGTAAATTTACTGGCTGGTTAGAAGTGTTAGGCTGTGGGATGGTCCATCCAAATGTATTAAAAGCTGTCAATATTTCTCCTGATGAATATCAAGGTTGGGCCTTTGGTATGGGAATGGATAGATTGGCTATGCTTTATTATGGCATTGATGACTTAAGAATGATGTTTGAGAATGACGTCACCTTTTTAAATCAATTTTAAATTTAAAATAATCACAATAAATGCAGGGTTAATGAGGTCTGTCAATGAAATTAAGTAAGTTATGGTTACGTGAATGGGTTAATTTCTCATTAGCTGAACAAGAGCTAGCCGACCAGTTAACAATGGCGGGTTTAGAGGTTGATGCAGTAAGTCCAGTTGCTGGTGAGTTTTCTAATGTAGTGGTGGCGCAAGTTCTAACTACCAGACCTCATCCTGATGCAGATAAGCTAACACTTTGCGAGGTCGATGCCAAAACTGATAAGCCTTTAGCTATTGTTTGTGGTGCCTCTAATGTTCGTCCAGGCTTGAAAGTTGCTTTAGCCATGATTGGTGCTAAATTACCAGGCGGCTTACACATTAAAGAATCTAAATTACGTGGCCAATTATCGCAAGGAATGCTTTGTTCGGTCAGTGAACTGGGTTTGGCCGAATTATCTGATGGCATTATGGAGCTGGATCAAGATGCGCCAATAGGGGTGAGTTTACGTGATTATCTTTTACTTGATGACCATGTTTTTGATATCGATTTAACGCCCAATCGTGCCGATTGTTTTAGTGTTTTAGGAATAGCACGCGAAGTAGCTGCGTTAAAAAAACTTCCTTTATTAGAGCCTGAAATTTTAACAGTAACCCCCTCAATTGATGATCAACTTTCTATCCGTTTAAATGCTGAAGAGGCCTGTTCCCGCTATTGTGGCCGAATTATACGGAACATTAATTCGCAAGCAACCACTCCAGTGTGGATGGCTGAACGTTTACGTCGAAGTGGGATTCGTACTGTCCATCCAGTTGTTGATGTTATGAATTATGTGATGATCGAGCTTGGTCAACCCATGCATGCTTTTGACTTAGCCCAGCTGAGGGGCAATATCGAGGTGCGCTTTAGTGCACGCGAAGAAGAGCTTGAGCTATTAGATGGGCAAAAAGTTAAGCTAAACGATAAGGTGTTAGTCATTGCGGATCAAGAAAAACCGCTGGCCATGGCTGGTATCATGGGTGGGGCTGGGAGTTCTGTACAAGCGCACACGCAAGATGTGTTTTTAGAAAGTGCTTTTTTTAATCCTACGACTATTGCTGGGGTTGCCCGTAAATATGGTCTGTTCAGTGACTCGTCCCAACGTTTTGAACGGGGTGTTGACCCACAATTACAATTAAAAGCCTTAGAGCGGGCCACCGCCTTAATATTATCGATCTCTGGTGGAGAAGCTGGCCCTATTAGCGAAGCCCTTAATGAAGTTTATTTACCTAAGCCAATCTGTTTTAAATTTGACACCAATAAAGTGCATAAATTGACTGGTATTTCCATTCCTATTGCAGAAATGCGTACTTTATTAGAAGGTTTAGGCCTAAAAATTACCGTCAATGAAACCATTTTTATGGCAGAGATTCCTTCACACCGTTTCGATTTACAACAAGAGGTGGATTTGGTTGAAGAGATTGTGCGTCTAAATGGCTATGATAAGCTCAAAGCACAACCTATGAATACGGCCATTCAAGCAGGCAGCTCTTCTGAGCGGGAGCGTATTGCTTATCAATTAAGTCATTGGTTTAGAACTAAGGGCTATAATGAAACAATTAGTTATAGTTTCGTTGATCCAGAATTACAAGCAGCTTTATACCCAAATAAAGAATTCATGCAATTGTTGAACCCGATTTCTTCTGAATTATCACAAATGCGTATTGGAATGTGGCCGGGTTTGATTGCTTCGATGATTTACAATGTCCACCGCCAACAAAATGCAATCAAA
Source organism: Legionella sp. km772 (assembly GCF_003989735.1). Taxonomy (GTDB): domain Bacteria; phylum Pseudomonadota; class Gammaproteobacteria; order Legionellales; family Legionellaceae; genus Legionella. Next base: position 6,399 of record NZ_RZGQ01000025.1, read on the forward strand.
TTTTTCGAACTGGGCGTCGTCTTTGATGTAATTAACCAGCAATTAACTGAACGTCCTTGTGTTGCGGCTTTATTATCCGGGGAAAAGGGTGGCTTAAACTGGAGCGAAACTACGGGTTCTTATGATTTTTATGATTTAAAAGGGGATATTCAATCCATTTTTGCTTTATTAAAAATCCCGCAGGTACAATTTATTTCCGCAGTGCATGAGGCCTTGCATCCGGGACAATCAGCACAAATAGTGATAGATAATAAACCGGCCGGATGGTTAGGCGTATTACATCCTCGTCTGGCCGATGCCCTTGATTTGGATAAAGATGTACTTTTATTTGAACTCAATTTAGAATCGTTAATGGTTTGTACTCCACCGCGTTATAAAGCGATTTCAAAATATCCACAAATACGAAGAGATTTATCATTCTTAGTGGACAAGCAAATCACTGCTTTAGATATTGAGCAGGTAGTTCGCGCTGTCAGTACGGAAGATTGGTTAAAAGCATTTGATGTTTTTGATGTTTATATGGGCAAGGGCATTCCAGAAGGAAAGAAAAGTGTCGCTATTTCAATTACCTTACAAGATGCTAAGCGTACCTTAGTTGATGCTGAGATCAATTCTTTAATTAGTGCTATAATCAAAGCACTGGAAAATGAATTTTCAATCCTTTTGAGGGACTAATTATGAACGCATTAAGCAAAGCGTTAATTGCTGAAACTTTGTGTGAGGAGTTAAAGTTAGCAAAACCTGCCGCTAAAGAAATGGTCGAAAATTTTTTTGAAGAATTACGTCACGCTTTAGAGCATGGGAAACATGTTAAATTATCAGGCTTTGGAAATTTTACTTTAAGAGATAAACCACAAAGACCAGGACGCAATCCCAAAACCGGTGAAGAAATTCCAGTAGTGGCAAGAAGAGTCGTTACCTTTAAGCCCGGATTAAAACTAAAAACGAAAATTGAAGAAATAGGAAAATAGTGCATTGAGTTATTATACAAAACACGTCCTTTTATGTACAAACCAAAAGCCCACCGGAACACCTTGCTGTGCTAATTCTGGTGGTGAAGAGTTTTTTAAGTATATGAAGGCCAAACTAGTTGAATTGGATATCCATGGCCCTGGTAAAATTCGTCTTTCTAAGTCGGGGTGTCTTGGTCGGTGTAAGTTAGGTCCTTGTATTGTGATTTATCCCGAGGGGGTGTGGTATTCTTATTCTTCATTTGCAGATATAGATAAAATTATTGCCGACCATTTACTTGCCAATAAGCAAGTAGATGAGCTTTTAATAGTGGAGTAGTACTTCAGATTTTAATCTAATTGCTCTATAATGCCCTTATCATATTCAAAAGGCCCCGCCTTCAGGCCGGAAATAAGTTTTTTTGAATATTTTACCCTTGTTATTAGCTTGTATTTTTTATCTAAAAGATGATTTTATGTAAAAAATGAAGATTGTTTATAAAAATTTATCCTTTTTACTTGTAGGATCTTTCTGTTTTGGTTAAAATCGCCCGTCCATGATAGAAAGATTACCAATTTAGGCGGTTCGGAGTTTAATTAATGAAGACAATTAGTGCCAAAGGCCATGAAGTCAAACGCGACTGGTTAATCGTTGATGCCAGCGATAAAGTTTTGGGTCGTTTAGCTACTGAAGTTGCACGTCGTTTACGTGGCAAACATAAAGCTGAATATACCCCCCATGTTGATACTGGCGACTACATTATTGTTACTAATGCAGAGAAAGTTATTGTAACTGGTCGTAAATTCAAAAATAAAATGTATCATCACCACACTGGTTTTCCTGGTGGTATTAAATCAGTTAATTTCGAAAAAATGCAAGCAAAAAATCCTGTGCGCATTATCGAATTAGCTATTAAAGGTATGTTGCCAAAGAATCCATTGGGTAGAGAGATGTATCGTAAGCTAAAAGTGTATGCTGGAAATGAGCATCCACATACTGCACAACAACCCAAAAAACTAGAGATTGAGGAATAAGTATTATGGCTGAAATGAAGCAATACTATGGCACTGGTCGTAGAAAAAGTTCAACAGCTCGAGTGTTTTTACGTCCAGGTAAAGGCGAGATTAAAGTTAACAATCGTAGCCTACAAGAGTATTTCTGCCGTGAAACTTCTTGCATGGTTGTAATGCAACCCCTAGAAACTGTTGATTTAACTAATAAGTTTGACATTTATATCACTGTAACTGGTGGCGGTATCTCTGGCCAAGCTGGTGCGGTTCGTTTAGGTATCGCTAGAGCTTTAGTTGCTTATGATGAGCAAGGTTTAGCTAAAGATGCTGAGCCTAACCCAAGTTCATTTAGAAGAAAATTACGCGCACGCGGTCTCTTAACTCGTGATTCACGTCGCGTGGAAAGAAAGAAGGTCGGTTTGCACAAAGCTCGTCGTGCTACTCAGTACTCCAAGCGTTAATCTTTCTGTTTTCGTATTTCCCCAACCCCGCATTTGTCGGGGTTTTTTATTTGTAGCACTACAGTCCTAAGTGGATGCTTTTACCGTGCTATTTAAAACTGAAGAGAAGGATTGACTTGCTCGGTGAAGCTAAGCTGCTTTATTTTATTGAGGCTACTATACTAAAAATGAGTCAAGAACCCGAACCTGGACCAGAAAATCCTGTTTGCTCAGCGGAGCAAATTAATAAAGAGCGGCGTCGCTTTTTACTCGGTTCTGCCTGCGTGTTAGGCAGTATTGGTGTGGCTTGTTCTTTAATTCCTCTTGCTTCATCCTGGCTTCCGAGTGCTAAAACCAAAGCGTCCACAGGACCTGTGGAAGTGGACTTAAGCGCTATGGAATTCGGCGAACAGCGTGTCATTGAATGGCAAGGTAAGCCTGTTTGGATTATAAAACGAAGTGCCGCTATGTTAGCTGAGCTTAGCAAAGTCGACACCACGCAATTAAGGGATCCGCTGTCCTTGGTTGCTCAACAACCGGATTATGCTAAAAATAAGTTCCGTTCAATTCATCCAGAATACCTCATCCTAATTGGTATTTGTACTCATCTAGGTTGCTCACCAAAATACAAGCCTAGGCTCCATGAATTAGGACCCGAATGGCCTGGAGGCTTTTTTTGTCCTTGTCATGGATCTACTTTTGATTTGGCCGGCCGCGTATTTAAAGGGGTTCCTGCACCCATTAATTTAGCGGTTCCCCCGCATCATTTTATTAATCCACAGACAGTGATTATAGGGGAGGAATAGTCTATGGTGCAGGCAGTATGAATAATCTTATGCAGTGGTTAGATGCTCGCTTCCCTTTATTAAGTACTTGGAAAAAACACTTTAGCGAATATTATGTCCCTAAAAACTTAAATTTCATGTACCTTTTTGGCTCTTTTGCTTTAATCCTCTTACTTAACCAAGTAATCACTGGCTTATGGCTCACGATGTTTTATACCCCCACGGCAGAAGCGGCATTTTCCTCCTTAGAATCACTAATGCGTGATGTCTCCTTTGGCTGGTTATTCCGTTATATGCATTCCACCGGTGCTTCTGCACTGTTCATTGTACTTTATATGCATATATTTCGGGGCCTCCTCTATGGTTCTTATCAAAAACCAAGGGAGCTTGTGTGGTTTTTAGGAATGATTTTATATTTATTGTTGCTCATGGAAGCTTTTTTTGGTTATTTATTACCGTGGGGGCAAATGTCTTATTGGGGAGCCCAAGTCATTACTTCTTTGATCAGTGTTATTCCTTATATTGGTGAGAGTTTAGTTGTTTGGTTACGCGGGGATTATTCGGTGACAGGGGTTACCTTACAACGTTTTTATGCTTTACATATCATTGCTGTTCCTTTAGCCATTGTCTTACTGGTTTTTCTACATCTTATTGGTCTGCGTCAGGTAGGCTCAAATAACCCCGAGGGGATTGAAATCAATGCCGTGCTAGATAAACATGGCAAACCCCTTGATGGGATTCCTTTTCACCCCTACTACACCATTAAGGATGTGCTGGGCTTGGTACTATTTGCTCTTGTATTCTTTACTGTGGTGTTTTTTGTTCCCGAAATGGGGGGATTCTTCCTAGAGCCAAATAATTTTATCCCCGCAAACCCACTGCTTACTCCCGACGATATTGTGCCAATGTGGTACATGGCTCCCTTTTACGCCCTCTTAAGAGCTATACCCAATCAATTAATAGGGATAGGTTTAATGGTATTGGCTGTTTTTTTTCTTTTTCTTTTACCTTGGTTAGATAAAAGCCCGGTTCGTTCTTGGCGTTATAAAGGTATGTACTCGCGGGCGAGCCTTGTATTGTTTGTTCTAAGCTTCATTCTTTTAGGCTATTTAGGCACTCTACCACTAACACCATTACGTTTAATTCTGGCGCGAGTTAGTGTTATTCTTTATTTTTCTTATTTTTTACTCATGCCTTTTTATAGTCAATATGAAGCATGTCGTTCAGTGCCTTTGCGAATCAACTAGCGATGAAGAAACGATTAAACCTTATTTTATTTATACTTGGGGTTTTAGGAGGCTATGGCTGTTTTGCCCTCCCCTCGATGGATAGTGCTAATAAAGCCAGCTTACAACGAGGGGCTGCTTTATTTGTCAATTATTGTTCCGGCTGCCATTCATTAAAATATTTCCGTTATGAGCAGTTAGCTAGCGATTTAGCCATACCCCCTAATTTGGTAAAGGATAATCTTATCTTTACCGAGAGCAAACTAAATGAGCCTTTTCTTATCGCTTTACAGGCTAAGGATGCGCAAGAATGGTTTGGAGTGGTGCCACCCGATTTATCATTAATTGCTCGGCAGCGGGGTAAACTCTGGTTATACCGTTACTTAACCGGCTTTTATAAGGATCATAGCCGTCCTATGGGGGTTAATAATACCCTGTTACCCAATGTCGCTATGCCCGATGTTTTAGAGCCATTAAAAGGCACGCCAGAACAATTGAATGAGCATTTTAAACAAGAGCTGGGAGATTTAATTAATTTTCTTGACTATGTGGGAGAGCCGGCTTATTTCTCGCGGATACATCTTGGACCTTATGTGGTGTTATTTTTTATCCTATTATTTATCCCGGTTTACTTGTTAAAACGGCTTTATTGGTCGGATCTAGGCTCTTAAGAAGAGGGCGCAACTGTCCTGAATATCATTCAAAACAGTTACTACTTCTCATTGCTTAATCAAGTTTGGCCCTTTTTCTCAAGGTCATTCCTGTTGATGAAGACTCCATTCCCTCTTCGGATTCCCTACGTACATAACTAAAGAGTCCCATTTGCTTATTACGTTTAGAGCTGTCCCTGTCTAAAGCAGGTTTCTCCCGCTTTTTAGCAAAAAGGCTTTGCTGTGCCAAGGGGGATTCGGAGGGTGCGGAATGAGCTTTTCTTTTCGATTTACGGGGAGGTGGCGAACTGACTGCGGCGGTCTCCTCTTCTTCGGCCGTAATTGAGGCAAGGGGAGAGACCATAAGGGGCTGTCTTTGTTTAAGCGATTTAGGAGTAGGGGCCTTTTCCTTTTTACTCACAGGGCTACTTAGCACTTCTCCATGATAAAGCCTATCTAGCTCAGTCTTAGCTGCTTTTTGGGTTAAGCAAAAAGCATCTAATAGTGCTTGATGTGTGCTATTAAAAGTACTGCACATCGTTTGAATATCCCGATATTGTTGCTTTCCTTGTGCGGGTGCCCGTAATTCAACTACGAGCGCAGTGACCGGGTCTTTAGCACTGCCCAAATTGCTTGGTGAAATAAAGCGATCAGTTAAGCAACCAATGGGATCGGCTGGAGCTTCATCCTCATCCACTGGGACTCCCTGAAAGGTTTGCCCATAAAAAATATCGAAAAGCTCCATAAACGAATCATGGTTAAACATTAAATGACCGGGATGGTCCGCAGTATTCCCTCGACCACCATTCGCGAGCTGAATGGCTTGTTGGCACAGTTTTCTAATTTCTTTTTTAGGGATAGCTTGTAATAGTTGTTGTTCATAGGGATGGAGCTGTTGAAAAAAAGTGGCAAGAGTGGCTTTCAAAAAGTAAGGAAAAATTGATTTTCTCAAGGTGTTTGCAAGACTAATAGCAATTTCATTAACCTCTTTTGCTGAAGGCTCTTTGTCTCTACCCCCTTTGGCGAGAGCGACTTTTCGATGTTGTTCGGCTATCCACAAGGCATCGTCTTGAAATAATTCAACCAGATATTTTTGGCTGGTAGAAATTAAAGCCAGCTCATAAGCCATCCCTCTTAAAAAATCCCTGGCTCCAATAGCGGATAAAGGAAATTTGGCTTGGGTAAAAAATCGATCGGCTAGGTCGATTGCAGAAGTAAAAATTTCTTGTTCGTATTGTCGCAGCTTAATATGGGGACGACTTTCATTGAAATCTGCGGCAATTTCCTTTTCTTTATTAAGAAGAGAGAACTCATTGATAAGGGGAAAAGCCTTTCTAACGTCCGGTTCAAAAATACAACCAATAGGTATACTTAAATTGTATTGGGTTGTGAAAACGGCGGGTGTTTTAGGGGCTAAATCTTCATATTTTAATTGCACTACCCAACTAGCATGAGCAGGAAAACGAAATTCAAAATCTGGGCCCGCATTCTTAGGGTCAAATACGGTTTGAGGTGAGGTAATATGTAACTGTACGCGGCTATCTTCTAAGCTATTGTAATAATTGATAAAATCAGCAAGATTAAGATAATGAATAGCATTGTATTCACGCCGGCTTGGCTTTTTATAGTTCTTAAATTGAGTTTGTCGAATAAAATCCTTTTGGAGGATTAACCAGTCGGAATAGGCTTTGGTTAACTGCAATAATTCTTGTGTATTTTCAAGTTCTGGACCTGAGCGGAATTCTATAGAGGTTCGTTTCGGAAATTGATCACCCTCTTCTGACCGGTTGGAATCGGTGGACATGCACAGTTTATTGGTCGGGTCCAGGGGACGGGCAATAATGTCGTTGTATGCATCTTTCAAGGGATGAAAGCTGGCTGCATCAGTGGTGGGATTAATATAATATACTCCAAGGGCCCCTTGGCCAAAATAATCCGCGAGGGTTTCAATTTCCGGCCCAGCAAGAACTTTTAGGGGATTCCTAATCGTTCTTTCTTGTTTCTGTTTTGCCATAATAAGTTCTCATCAAGTCCAAAATGCGCAAAATTTTAACTTAATAAAAGCATTTTAGTCAAATACTTTCTCATCTTGCGCAATATTTGCATTTTTGGGCTCTTGATTATTAGGCGCACCTCTAGTCGCAAAATTTATTTAAGGTTGTCTCTAGCAGTAAAAATTATATTTTCTCATTACAATCAGAAAGTTGAAAATATAGACAATTCCAATAAAACGAATTTTAGCTAGAAATTTCACCCACGCGGTTAAAAATGTGGTAGAATATTCACTTTTGCACAGCGAAAATTGTAATTTTGGTTAGTTATACCAATAACAAATTGATTAGGAGTTGCTAATGGCAATTGTTGCAAAGCGCACTATTATGTCTCTATTTTCTGATATCGATGATGTTTATAGTCATCAAGTTCGTATCGTTTTAGCTGAAAAGGGAGTGAATGTTGAAATCCTGCCAGCCAAACAAGATGAACCTAGTGCCGATTTATTAGCGCTTAACCCTTACGGAACCGTTCCTACTTTAATTGATCGCGAGCTTGTTCTTTATGAAGCACGCATTATTATGGAGTATTTGGACGAGCGTTTTCCACATCCTCCTTTATTGCCGGTATATCCCGTAGCGCGTGCAGAAACACGTAAAATGATGCACCGTGTTGAGCAAGATTGGTATTATTTAATGAATTGCATTTTACGGGATGAGCAGGCTGAGGAAGCGAGAACTAATTTGGCTGAAAGTCTTATCAGCTTAGATCCTTTGTTTTCCGATAAGCCTTATTTCCTAAGTGATGAGTTCTCTTTATTAGATTGCGCTTTGGCGCCCTTATTGTGGCGTTTACCGAAATTAGGCATTGCAATCACTGCAGAACATAAAGGATTAACCGCATACATGCAAAAAGTGTTTAAACGAGATTCGTTTCAAACCAGTTTAACTGATGCTGAGCGACAAATAAGAGCTGCTTAATATGACAACAACTACAACGATGACATCTAATAAGCCCTATTTGATTAGAGCCTTTTATGATTGGATTGTAGATAATCAGCTAACCCCTTATATTTTGGTTAATGCTGCTTATCCTGGGGTTCAGGTTCCGCAGGAACATATTCGTCATGATCGGATTGTTTTAAATATATCTCCTACAGCGACTCGGGGACTCCTTCTTGAGAATGATCGTATTGTTTTTACTGCTCGTTTTTCTGGACAAACTGAACAAATTTTCGTTTCACCGACGGCTGTCTTAGAAATTTACGCAAAAGAAAATGGCCGCGGTATTGCGTTTGCCATCGAAGAAGGCGAAGAACCTCCACCGACCACTTCTTCAGATGCTGAATCTGGTGGCTCTAAATCTAAACCCTCTTTAAAACTAGTAAAATAAAAAATACTGTAATTTAACTCTATTAGAGTGTTTGTTGGGTCTTTGACCCAACAATTATTTTAACAGTATGATACATGGACAGTTATTAATAAACTGAAGAGGGAATGACCTGATGTCCCAGTTAGAGTACGCACTTTATACTACCGCGCAAATTAGAGCTTGTGAGCAACAAGCCCCAAGGTTAGCTCATCTTAATGAATTCCAATTAATGCTGCAGGCCGGCATAGAGGCTTTTTCTTTTATTTTAAGAAAATTCCCCACCGTGCGCCATCTTGCCCTATTTTGTGGTTCAGGAAATAATGCCGGTGATGGTTATATCGTTGCGCGTTTAGCCCACCAGCATGGCTTAGTCGTTACTGTTTACCAATGTAAAGCTCTAGAGGACTTACCCAATGCCGCAAAACAAGCGGCTTTAGAAGCGCATGCCGCAGGTGTTGATTTTCAATGGGCTGATGAGCCTATTGACAGTGAAATTGAACTTATTGTTGATGCTCTATTAGGTATAGGTTTAAAAGGGCCAGTCTATGGCCTTATTGCTGCAGCCATCCAGCAAATTAATGCCAGTGGCTTACCCGTAGTATCCTTAGATATTCCTTCCGGTTTAAATGCTGACAATGGCCAAGTAGCTAATGTCTGTGTCCAAGCTACGATGACGCTTAGTTTTATTGGACTTAAATTAGGAATGTATACACTTGATGGGCCGGACTATTGTGGCGCAATTTATTGCCATCATTTACAACTTGAATCTTATTTAGCCGGCTTAAAACCCTGTGCCCAATTGCTGGCCAAAAATTGTCTAAACCTACCCTTATCACCCAGAAAAAAGAACTCTCATAAAGGTGACTATGGCCATGTGGTAATCATCGGTGGTGGTTGGGGTATGCCGGGTGCTGTCGCTTTAGCGGCTAAGGCCGCATTGCGTACTGGGGCAGGGGCCGTCAGTATTGCAACACTGCCTGAGCATGTTGCTGCCCTATTACCCCTGGTTCCTGAAGCCATGATTTGGGGCATTGAGGAAGCACAGGAGTTATTGCCACTGCTCGCTAAAGCAAGCTTTTGCATTATTGGGCCAGGATTAGGCGAAAGCGAATGGGCTAAAAATATGTTTTTAGTTGCGCTGAGCTCTCAATTACCCATGGTTATTGATGCCTCCGCCTTAAGATTATTAGCCTATAAACCCCAAGTGGATGATAATTGGATATTGACTCCCCACCCGGGTGAGGCTGCCAGTTTGCTTGCTTGTTCTACTACTGAGATTCAAGACGATCGTATTCGCGCTGCTGCTTTAATTCAAAAAAAATATGGGGGAGTGGTTGTTTTAAAAGGGACGGGAACCTTAGTGCAGACCTTAGAAAAAAACCTCTTCATTTGCCCTAAAGGGAACCCAGGCATGGCAAGTGCTGGTATGGGTGATGTCTTAAGCGGCATTATTGCCGGTCTTGGTGCGCAAGATCTATCTTTGTCTGAAGCGGCGATGCTTGGCGTGTGGTTACACGCGGTGGCTGCGGATACGGTTACCCAAAAACAAGGGGAGCGTGGTCTATTGGCTAGTGATTTAATCAATCAGCTGCCTCTAATCTTAAATAAGAGTTAATTGTTAAAAATTTTACTCTATGATGCAAAATGTTATTATGCACCTACAGCGAACTCTAAAGAGACTGTAGGTGAGTAAAAAATTTCCTCTTTGCAAGTAAAGCGAGGCAAAACAGCCCCTATGATCCTCTTAGAAGAAAAGTGCGTCAGCATTGCCTTCTCTATTTCGCAGCGACTAGGTCTAATAAGACAGGTTTAAACATCAACTATTATAACAATGAAGTAGATTTAATTAATGATAAAAAATGACAAAGTCACTCTATTTTTAGACGATGAACAAGCTAGCGAACAATGGGCCAAGCGATTAGCCACGCAACTCAAAGCACCATTAACCTTAAGTTTTAGTGGTGAGATAGGGGCTGGAAAAACAACAATAATTCGTGCCATGTTACGTGCTTTGGGTATACAATGTGCTATTAAAAGTCCAACTTTTTCTATTGTGGAAAGTTATACTTGCGCTGATTTTGTGGTTCATCATTTTGATTTATATCGCATTCATCATGAAGAGGAGCTCGAGTACATCGGTTTTCGAGATTTCTTCATGGAACAAAATATTTGCTGTATTGAGTGGGCAGAGCATGCGGGGCAATTATTGCCAGCAGTCGATGTTCGTTTTAAATTAATGGTAAAAGAGAGCGGGCGTGAGTTAGAAATAACAGCCTTTAGCGCCATGGGTAGAACGATGTTAGAAGGTCTAACGGGTGAGTAATGAAAAAAATAAGATGTTTCTGGTTAGCTCTACTACTAGGTAGCTTTAATTTATTTGCCGCACAAATCACTAATATTACTTCGTCGCAAACAGGGAATAAGGCCAGTATCTATTTATCTGTTCAAGGCGCATTTACCCATCGTATATTTACTTTGACCCAACCTAATCGAGTTGTTATCGATTTTGATAGTAGTCAACTTGGCTTTAGTTTAAATCAACTAAAGCTTAATAGTACTTTAATTAAGCAAATTCGTGGCAGTATGACTAACTCTAAAACCGTAAGGTTAGTATTTGAAGTGAATCAAAAGGTTACAGCAACTTCTAGTCCTTGGTCAACTGCTGGTTCCCTAGAGGGTGTTCGTATCGATATGATTAGTCAAGGTGGGACTTTCCCGCCGGCACCTGCTGCTCGATCAGCAACTGCCCCTCCTATTAAAGCTCACTCCCTTGTTCGGATGGGCCCTAAAAAAGCAGCAAGCACTAAACCACGAACAACACTGGCTCAGGTGCATAAACAAGCCCACCCTACTGTGGCTGCTAAAAAAATTAGCTCTTCTCCCGCACCCATAAAACACACTAAACCAGTGCTTGCTGCTAGTAAATCCAATAAATCTTTGCGGGATATAGTGGTTGTTCTTGACGCAGGACATGGGGGTAAAGATCCCGGCGCCAAGGGGCCTCGTAACAGTCGAGAAAAACATGTTGTCTTAGCCATTACTTTGAAATTAAAGCAACTTATTGATCGACAACCCGGCATGCGGGCGGTACTAACACGTTCAGGGGACTACTATGTGGGGTTAAGGGATCGTCTAGACATTGCGCGTAAGTATAATGGTGATATTTTTGTATCCATTCATGCCGATGCTTTTAATAATCCCCATTCCAGTGGTGCCTCCGTTTTTGCTTTATCACAACGGGGCGCCACCAGTGAAGCAGCCCGTTGGATTGCTGAAAAAGAAAACTACTCCGAGTTAGGGGGGGTTAACCTTGGCGATTTAGATGATAACAATGGGGTTGTGCGCTCTGTTTTAATTGATTTATCGCAAACAGCAACCATTAATGCGAGTTTAGAGATGGGAGGCCGTGTTCTAGGCCAACTGACACGGTTTACACGCTTGCATAATCATCGTGTGGAACAAGCACGTTTTATGGTTTTAAAATCTCCTGATATTCCCTCTATTTTAGTAGAAACTGGCTTTATTTCTAATCCAGTGGAAGAAAAAAACCTGACCAGTGCTTCTTATCAGACGCGCTTAAGCCAGGCAATTTTCGATGGCCTAAAAAGCTATTTTTTGAGCAACCCTCCTCATGGAACACGTCTTGAAGCAATGTTAATGAATAAATTCCATATCGTTCGACGTGGCGAAACCTTACCAAGCATTGCAGCGCGTTATCGCACGTCAGTCGCTAATTTACAAGCGATAAACCATCTAGCAAGTAATGCATCCTTAAAACCTGGACAACGCTTAGTGATTCCAGCATGAGCAAACGGATTTTGCAGCTACCCGCACTCATTGCTAATCAAATTGCAGCCGGTGAAGTGATAGAGCGACCTGCCTCGGTAGTAAAAGAATTACTCGAAAACTCATTGGATGCGGGCGCTACCCAAATTAATATTGATATTGCCTACGGCGGCTTGAACCAGATTAAAATTAGTGACAACGGTGTAGGTATCGTCGCTGAAGACTTACCCTTAGCTATCGCAGCCCACGCAACCAGTAAAATTAGGCGTTTGGATGATTTATATGCCATTAGCAGTATGGGTTTTAGAGGGGAGGCTCTAGCGAGTATTGCTTCGATTGCCAAATTGGCTATTAGTTCAAAGCCCGCAGAACAAGAGCATGCAATGATGCTCACCAGCCAAGGTGCCCAACTCGAACTTGCTCCTTGCGCGCGCAACACGGGTACAACGATTGATGTGCGTGATTTATTTTTTAATGCACCCGTACGAAAACGCTTTTTAAAAACAGAACGGCTAGAGTTTCAGGCAATTGAGACAGTAGTGAGGCGATTTGCCTTGAGTGCTCCTCAAATTGCTTTAACCTTAACTCATAATAACAAATTGATGTTTTCTTTGCCCAGCGCGTTGAATGCTCAAGCAAAACAAAACCGTATGGCTAAAATACTAGGTAGTTCGTTTATGAAAAGCGCTGTTTTTCTTGATGTTGAACAAGGCGCTATGCGAATTCACGGGTGGATTAGCGGCAAAGAGTACCAACGCAGTCAAAATGATCGCCAATGGGTCTATATTAATCAACGGATGGTAAAGGATAAGCTTATCCATCATGCAATAAAACAAGCTTATGAAGGGCTGCTACACCCAGGTCGCTTTCCTTCTTGCTTGCTCTATTTCACCCTCAACACGAATGAAATCGATGTGAATGTCCATCCGACTAAACATGAGGTTCGCTTCCAGCAACCCCGACTAGTGCATGATTTTTTTATTACCCAATTAGCTAAGGCCCTGGCCATAGAAACCCCGCAAGAAGATAAGCAACATTATTTGAGCGAACCTACCCCTCAATTTTTGCCCACTATCGTGCCGCTGCAAAAAAATTTAAGCCTGCCACAACTTACATCTGGCTCCATCTCTCGCCTGTCCAATTATGAGGAAATACCATGGACACCCTTAAATAGGCAATTCAGTTTGCTGTGGCTTGGACAGCAACCTTATTTGGTTGATATACCGGCTTTATACCGAGCTTGGCTATCCCAACATTTAAAATTAGCTTCCTATCCTTTAGCAAACCGCCCTTTATTAGTCGCTGTACGCTACCCTTTAAGCAAGCCACTGAAAAAGGTAGCTAATTTACCACTGATTTTAGCGGATTTAGGGATTCATATTGAGGTGCAAGAGGAAACGATTTTAATTCGCAGTATTCCTGTTACCACTCCTTACTTGGATTTAAAGTTTTTTTTCCAGCAACTTGACCAACTAACGACCTTTAACCGCAAGGAGCTGACCGAGCAATTAATTGGCGCCCAGATAGTGGAAGCTGGACAATTTAACCAGGAAGAGCGCATGGCTTTGAGTCAGCTTTTATTAACAAGTCACCAAGGCCAATTACCCGATTTTGCGGCCTATAAGCCTTTTACCTTAGAAGATTGTCGGATGTTATTAGATGCCTAAATTAGTATTTTGTTTAATGGGGCCAACGGCTGCCGGTAAAACCAGTTTAGCCTGTGAGTTGCTCAATCATTTCCCAGTTGAATTGATTAGTGTTGATTCAGCCTTAATTTACCGCGGGATGAATATAGGTACGGCAAAACCCTCCCTCGCGGAATTAAAAAAATTTCCTCATCATTTAATTGATATAAAAAATCCCATTGAATCCTATTCGGCAGCCGAATTTTGTAGTGATGCATTAGCCTTATGTGAGACGATTTTTAAAAAAGGGAAAATTCCTGTTCTCGTTGGGGGAACGATGATGTATTTCAATTCCTTACAACAAGGCTTATCTATCCTACCAGAGGCCAATGAGCAGGTTAGAGCGGCCATAGAACAAGAAGCGCAACGTTACGGCTGGGAGCATTTACATCAACAATTAATGAGAGTCGATGCCGCAACAGCTCAAAGGATTCATGCCCATGATGCACAAAGAATACAACGGGCTTTAGAGGTGTATCAGCTTTCTGGGATTCCCTTATCTACTTTTCAACGTGAACATAAAAAGGTACCGGATTATCAATTTGTAAATTTTGCCCTTTTCCCTCAGCAAAGAGTATGGCTTCATGAGCGTATTGCCTCCCGTTTTGATGAAATGCTTCACTTAGGTTTTATTGATGAAGTTCGCCAGTTAAAGAATCATTGGCCTTTAGAATCCTCAATGCCGGCCATGCGTTGTGTTGGATACCGACAAATTTTTGAATACCTCGAAGGTGCTTATCCTTATGAAGACTTACGCGAAAAAGGTATTGCTGCAACACGCCAACTAGCCAAGCGTCAATTGACTTGGTTGCGAAATTGGCAGGGGGCTTTATATTATGATCCGCAAAAACCGAGTTTTAATGAAGAGATTATAGCGAAAATCAAGGAAATATTAGATAATAATCTTTCTTAATAGATCATGCCGTAGAGGATGCTTATGTTGACTGAAAATAAAGAGCCAGCTAGTGCTAAAAAAAATTATGTAGTGCATCGTAGTGAATTGCCTTTAAGTTGCCCTACGGATTCGATGGAGTTATGGAATGCTCATCCTAAAGTGTATTTGCCTATAGAAAAAACGGGAGTAGAGGTGTGTCCTTATTGCGGATCACGTTTCGTTTTGCAAAATGATTAATTCCCTTTGTATCGTCAGACTCTCCGCTTTAGGCGATGTTTTGATGTTAGTTCCTTTGGTTCGTACCTTACAAAGTCATTTTCCTAATACGAAACTAACGTGGGTTATTTCTCGACCAGCTTATGATTTAGTGGAGGGAATGGACGGTGTAGAATTTATAGTTATTGATAAACCTAATTCGCTTGCCGATTTTTGGCGCTTCAAACAACAGATGCGGCACCGTTTTTTTGATATCTTACTCGCTCCTCAAGCAAGTTTCCGGACTAATTTATTATATCCTTTGATCAAAGCGGAAAGAAAAATTGGCTATGATAATCATCGCGCTAAGGATGGGCATCGCTGGTTTATTAAAGAAAAGATTGCCCCAGGCTCAGAACACACCTTGGAGGGATTTTTAAAGTTTGTTGAGCCCTTAGGGATTAAAGATAAAGTTATTCGTTGGGATTTGCCTATTTCGGATGCCGATTATGCTTGGGCTGATAGCCATTTACCGCCAACAGGCCCCATCCTCATTCTTAACCCTGCGGCGAGTAAACCTGAGCGTAGCTGGTTGGTAGAACGCTATATCCAAGTATTATTAGAAGCTAAACGACGTTGGCAGGTTCAAGTCGTATTAACTGGTGGTCCCGGAAATTATGATCGGCAATTAGCAGAACAAATCGCCCAGAAAGTTCCGGTTGTTGATTTGGTCGGAAAAACTAAGCCTAAGCAGTTATTGGCAGTAATTAGCAAAGCCCAAGCCGTCCTTTGTCCAGATACCGGCCCTTCACATATGGCTGCTGCTGTTAATACTCCGGTGGTGGCTTTACATGCCGTGACGAATCCTTTAGTTTCTGGTCCTTATAGCTTCCCGGATCTAGTGGTGAATCGCTATCCTGATGCGGTACAACAATTTTTAGGAATGCCTTATGAGCAACATGTCTGGGGAACTCATGTGCATGGTGAGCAAACCATGCAGCTTATTTCGGTCGCTGAAGTGATGGGGAAGTTAGAAAAAATATTTATTTAAAGCCTGCTATTCGCAAAAATAGATCAATGTTCAAGGCAGTTTATGGATGATTTAATTAATTATGGAGTATTAGTATGCAGCTTTCTACCGAGCAATGTCAGTTCTTTTCTAACAACGGATACTTAGTGGTCGAGAATTTTTATTCTTCAGCGGTTTGCGATCGCCTACGTGAGCGCGTCAATTCCTTGATTCACACGAATCACGAGCATATTCCCAAAACTATTTTTTCAACTCATACTAATGAGCATGCTAAAAAAAAATATTTTTTAGACTCAGGCGATAAGATCCACTATTTTTTTGAGGCCGGAGCTTTTGACGAACAGGGCATGTGCACACGGCCTTTTTCAGATTCAATCAACAAAATTGGCCATGCCTTACATGAGTTAGATCCTGTATTTAGAGAATATTCCCGCGATCCGAGGATCAAAGCCCTTGGCCATCAATTAGGTTTAAAAAATATAGGCTTAGTTCAATCTATGTATATTTTTAAACAACCAGGAATTGGTGCGGAGGTTTTATGCCACCAAGACAGTACTTATATTTTTGGTCAAGATAGTGACGCTTTAGGATTTTGGTTTGCTCTTGAAGATTCTACTTTAGAAAATGGATGCTTAGAAATTATACCCTCGCCTACCACAACCCCATTAAAGCAACGTATGTTTCGTAATGAGGAAGATGAAATTTATTTTGAGGACTATGACAACACGCCCTGGCAAGAGGACTTAAGTATTCCCTTACCCGTAAAAAAAGGCACGCTTATTTTATTACATGGTCGTGTACCTCATAAAAGCAAGGCTAATTTTTCCGATAAATCGCGCCATGCCTACACTTTGCATTTAGTCGATCTTTGCCAACCCTATCCCAAAGAAAATTGGCTGCAATGGGCCGAAAATATTCCTGTCTTATAAGAGAGGGTCATAGGACTTAAAAAACCTCGGAGTTATTCCTGAGTAGAGAAGTCTCATAAAAATATAAACGCCAGTGCGAAGTAGTAAAATAAGCTAGCGTAAAGTTCTTCACAATCACTGTTAGCCTTCTCCTCGATGATTGCCAATCTAAAGAGGAGCAAGGCTTAACATCTGGATGCATCCTGCCGCGAGGATAGGACTAAAATTGTTTTGATTGTTTTATTAAACCAGGTAATAATTTTGCCAACATGCTGAGCCGTTTATTGGCAACGTTTTTATAGGCATTGCTAAAGTTTTTTTCAATATCTAAATAATCGCACCATAGGCTTTGTAATTTCGTTAAGATCCGATAGCCCTGTTCTAAATTTTCTGCGAGCAGTTTTTCTAAATGCTTTTTGAAATGGCTTGGTTCTTGGTCTGAGTTAAGGCCGATATAGTCCAGCAAGAGCTCATCCGCTAAGTTCCGTAAATTCGGACTCGAGGTAATTTTTTGTCTATAAAGCTCTAGCTCATCACCCAAAACTTTTTTGGCTTCTTTAGCGATGCTTTGTGAATCAAGTAAACTAGTTAGTCCTTTCTTCGCTAAGAGATCAGCGATGGTTGATGGCGGTTTTACGGGTTTTGTAGAACCCTGTTGCTTTTTCATTTGCGCTAATACCGTCTTAAAGGCTTTATTTGCAAGTTCAGGAAGAGGGAACATGCCATCAAAAATACGGTTATCTGCACTGACAGAAATAGCGAGGAGATCCTTTGCTTCGAAAGAATTCGTCGTGGGATTCCAGACCTGTTTTTTTTCAATACCCAGCAGTAAAACATGTAAGCCTGTATGTTTGAATAAGGGAGATGCTGCATGAGTATAGCCATAGGCTCCGAGGTTACTGAGATAAACCCCATAACTGCCAGGTATAGGGTTGGGGAAGACATCCTCCGTATAGCTTTGCAATAATTCGTTTAAACGCTGTTGAAATTCTGGGTGGGTCTTTTCTATTTCTTCGCGTTTTTGATAACAATAATGCATTACTAATTCAGTTTTTTTTATTTTAAATAATAACTCGCTTGCATTGAGCTTATGGCAGTCTTTAAAGCAGATTGTACCCAAATGTTCACTGCTGGGGACTTTTTCAACCAGAGCGACATAGGCGCCAGCGGTTTGATAGAGTTTATTAAAATTTAGGAAATTACGAAAAGCAGCATTTTCGGTTAAAATTAAACTAATAGTTTGCATCATTAAAACGGTCAATAGGTCATTTGAATCTTCCTTTTGAAATGCACAAAACTCAGTAAGGTCAAGATTAAATTGCGCGACAATAGTTGGATCGCCAGGATTATTTAGTTGCCCCATCATTGCTTTTCGTAGCGTAGTCATCTCAATTGGGCTAATTTCCTGATTGGTTTCTTTGGCTATACTGGACCCCATTTCAATAGCTAGATCTACTTGATGGCTTGGGGTACTCTTTATTTTTTTTAATTGCTCCACATAACTTTCATGCACGGAAGTAATAAACTTATTCGCAGCCATAGGGTCTAATAAATTACTGATGGCTACTGCATAACGGGGCTCTAAGCTTATGGCCGAGAGGATCAGTTCTTCAAAATTTTGCAAA
Organism: Legionella sp. km772; assembly: GCF_003989735.1. GTDB lineage: Bacteria > Pseudomonadota > Gammaproteobacteria > Legionellales > Legionellaceae > Legionella. Next base: position 24,948 of record NZ_RZGQ01000025.1, read on the forward strand.
GTTTTACTTAATAGCGTCTCTTCCGGTAGTCCAAGCTCTAAATAAAGATCCGCCTCTTGCAGATGGCGACGTTCATCTTTTAACAGGATGACAAAAAACTGTGGGGCTATATTTTGCTCATAAAAGTTAGAAAAAACTTTAGTTAATATTGCCTTATATAATAAATTAATGACCAAGCCTAAGTTTAGGTCCTCCTGCTCCTGCGTAAATTGGGTAATTTTTTCGAGCTCAGCATTATAAGCGGGAATTGTCCCATAAGGTGCTGCTAATAAAAAAAGTGTTTTAGTAAAAACAATGGCTTGAAACATTTCGTCCAAGAACTGTTGATGCATCCTCTGTCGCAAATCAGGCCTCTCCAGCTTTTTTTCAAACTGCAAAGGCAGTTGCAGTGCCAGAATTTTAAGTTGCGCTAATAAGGCAAATAAATGGGTATAAAGGATAGGAGAATGATCCATTACAAAGGGTAATCCAGCTTTAAATAAAGCCGCTATTCTTTTGTTGATGGCTTCTTTTTCTGCCTGTGAGAGAGCATTCCATCCTTCAGCGAGCCATTTTTCCGAGCCCCAGGAGGGTTTTAATAAGGTATCAAGTTCCAACTGGTCGCTCCACGAGTACAACTATTCACTATGAATTAAATCCGTAAGATAATTATAGAGCCTTGAGAAAATGTAGCCACCAAAAAAACCACCAATAAGTCCCGAAATAAAGGCAGTTAAACTAAAAACAACGGTATTTAAGATAGAGGCGTTATAAATAATTTGAAGTGAGCCTACGGTTAAAGTGACCGGTATTCCCTCTAAAAAAATATTGGCAACGATAACCAGAACAAAAAGCGCTATGGCTAAAAAAACAGCGATAGTAATGCTGGTTGCAATGGGATCCAATTTAGTTGAGGACATTTAATCTAACTCCCTGTAACGGAAAATAGTGTACATTGCTGGGTTGCAGTGCTAAGACAAGGGCTCGACCTCTGAGCCAAAATCCCAGGTGGCAAATAGTTACTTAAGCGCATGCGCCAGTTATCTGTCTAATTTATCGGAGTTAAGGATTATTTTCAAATGATAATGACTAGACCTGATGAAAAATACTTAATGATCACGATTAATCGCGTAATGTGAGAGTTCTATCAGTCCTTCTTTATATTTTGAATTAGGAAGGACGTCTAAAGCGGCAATAGCTTGTTCTATTTCTTGCGCCGCAACCCTGCGGGTGTATTCTATGGCATTGGTTTGGTGGATAGCTTCCAAAATATCAGCTAAGTATTTAAGGCTACCTTTTTTTAAGCTTTCTTGAATTTTTATTTGTTGTTGAGGGGTTCCATGTTGGATGGCATAGAGTAAAGGGAGGGTTACTTTGCCATTGGCTAAATCATCACCGATATTTTTACCGATGGTTTTAGCATTAGAACAATAATCTAAGGCATCATCAATTAGTTGAAAACCATTGCCTAAGTGTAAACCAAAGGCATAAAGTGATTTTTGTACAGACTCATCCGCTTTTGCAATGAGCGGGCCCAAAGTAGCCGAGGCTGCAAACAGTAAAGAAGTTTTTGAGCGAATAACCTCTAAATAATCCTCTAAAGATAAATTGGTATTACAGCGATTTGAAAATTGTTGAATTTCGCCGCATCCCATTTGGGGGGCTATACCGATGAGCAGGTGAATAATATCAATATCCCCCACGTCAACCATCAATTGTAAATACTTAGTGAACAGGTAATCCCCCACTAAAATACTTGCTTTATTTCCCCAGATTTTATGGGCTGTTTTACGTCCACGGCGTAATGAAGATTCATCGATGACATCATCATGTAATAAAGTAGCCACATGAAAAAATTCAATCATGGTAGCTAGCATGATATGGGCTTTACCTTCATATTGATTGGCGCGACAGGAAAGAAGAATTAACAGTGGGCGTAAACGCTTACCCCCGGCGTTGATAATATGGTTGGCTATATCATTGATCATTGGGACTGGGGATTTTATTATCTCTATAATTAGCGCGTTGACTGCCTCAAAATCCTCATTGACTAAAGCGCGTAAATGATCAATTCCCATCGTGTTTCCAGGTATAACAAACTTTATCATCATAGGCCAGAGCGGCAAATTCTGTCAAGTTATTGCTTGATTGCTAAGGTTTTTTTACGCGCTTTGTGAAAAAGTCAGTGCACCTGTAGTGAAGGTTTTAAAAAAGAGATTCGCCGGTTTTTTTCTTTTTATTTTGATACATTAGGTCATCAGCCATTTTTAAAAGCATATCCCCATTCTTCGCTTTAGTTGGATAGATGGCTGTACCGATGCTAATTGAACAGGTTAATTCAAGGTTCTTAATAAGAAAAGGGGTTTTAAATTCCTTTTTTATTCGGGTAGCTAAAACATCGGCAATTTTATCTTTAAGGGGGTGGGTAATGATTGCTGTGAATTCATCCCCACCTAAACGGGCTATAAAATCACTATCGCGAAAACAGGCTTGCAAGCGTTTGCCGGCTTGTAACAACAATATATCCCCAACTTCATGGCCATAGCGGTCATTAATTTTTTTGAAGTCATCGAGATCCATGAAATATAAGCTTATCGCAGTTTGCTTTGGATCGACTGTATCCATTAATTCTTGTAAATGCGTGTGGAAATAAGACCGATTAGGAAGGTTGGTTAATGAATCGTGATGAGAAAGGTAATGGAATTTTTGTTTATCTGCTGATAAAAGAAAGTTCTGTTCTTTTAACAAAGATTCATAAAGTTTATTTTCAACGAGAAGATTATACAAAATGGTGCACATTAAAAAAAAGATGAAGAGGGGGTTAACATGGCTAAGCACGCTTAGGGCGCTGGGAGATAAAGTATAGAATATGGGTAGGTGGATGGAGAGCAGGGTAATTAACATAAGGCCGGCTAAAGAGCCGTAAATAAGTAAACCATTGATGCCAATGGTGACAGTGGCCAAAATAGGAGAAATGTAGAACCAATCCAATGTGGAGCTGGATGCGGGATTTCCTAGCCAGAGATTGGCGGCCGTAATCATCAGAAAACATAAAATGTTAATAAGATGGGCACACAACAGCAAATTATCCTTCTTTCTGAGCAGTAAGAGGGTAGAGCCTATTAAAAAGGTATTCGTTATTAGGCAACGTCCCTGAAGTTTTTATAGACAAGATTTTATTTTGAATTGGTCACAGATTTTTTAATTTCACTTCGATCTACCCCCTCTCCCGCGATAGGAACTTTGATAGTATGATGA
>NZ_RZGQ01000250.1 GCF_003989735.1 Legionella sp. km772
TTGATTTTTTTGATGCAGTGTAATAATTTCGCTTTTTGGTCATTCTATTCCCCTCTTATATTAGAAGAATAGCTCTTAAAAATACCTTTTTTTCGTCTAAAAATCCGCGCCTATATCATTTTAGTCAAACTACAAGTTTATGTGCGTAACATGAGTAAATAATTAGAGCTTATAATTATTTACTGTAAATAATATTGGGGCTTTCACTGCGTTCCTTCTTTGTTGTTGGAAAAAATGGCTAAGTTCTTTATCTTGGTAGTATTCAGCTAAAATATTAAAAAACCAACGCGAGGGTTTAGAATTTGCCTCTAAAATGACAGGGCCTCTATCTAAAGTAAGTAGAATATCAAAGCCAACCTCCAGGAAAGAACCATATTTATTATGCAATAAATGGCAACACTGGTGACATAACTGAGCTATATCGTTCATTTCATCTTGCAGTTTTTTATGATGATAACGTTGGTAATGCTCCTCTAAAGCCTCTAGAGGAAGTGCAGTTCCCCCGGCATTTAGGTTAGAAACAAACGAGTCTTCTTTACCCATCCGAACCCCGACTCCAGTTATTGAGTAATTATCTTTTCCTTCATTTTGCACCAGAACACGCAGATCAAAAGGACAATTATTTAAATAACTAAGCACTGCTTTGGATTGAATTAAATAGTTCTTATCATTCAAATAGTTTGTTAGATACTTTAGTAATAGCCTGCTATTTTTAAAAATGAGCGGGTGTTCACCTTCGCGTTTAAGTAAAAATTGATCGCCATTTTTTTCTAAAATTAAAATCCCCGCCCCTCCTTTGCCTAAAACGGGCTTTAAATAATAACTGGCTTTTTCCCGCTGGAAAAACTCCTCATTAAGTTTATTAAGAGCAAAAGCCTCTAAAGTAGGAAGAGAATGGTTTATAAGAAAATGATGAAATTTTATTTTATTGCCTAAAAGACTAGCTAAGGGCAAGGGGTTTAAAACGTTAGATTTTGCTTTGGCTAAATAAGACCGAAACTGAGAAATCTTAGGATCATAGCCAAAACTACGATCGTATACGATCTGAGGTAACTTAGAAACAGTGGGAATCCATTGTTTATTTCTATAACTATAACCCTCACACCTATTAGTCGTTTTTTGCCACGAGCTAGGAGAAAAGAAGAAGAGTTCCACGGGGGTATTAAGAGCGGCTTGACATAACTCCTCAAAATAAATCGTTTGCTTACCAAAAGGTGGATACTCAGTATGCTCTAATGCTGCAACACCGAGTATAATACTCATGCTTGAGACTTTACGAGTAATAAATAATTAACAGAAACATCATCGGTTAGAGATGAGGTTCTAGTAATCGGATTATAATTTAATCCTTTTAAGTCTAGAAATTCTAAATCTAAGGTGCGGGTCATGTGAAGAAGTTCACTGGGCTTTAAAAATTTACTGTATTCATGGGTTTGCTTGGGTAAAATTTTAAGCAGATATTCAGCAGCCACAATAGCAGTAGCGTAAGCTTTAATCGTTCGACTAATTGTCGATAAAAATAAAAAACCACCTGGCTTTAATAAGCGTTTGCAATGGGCAAGCACTACATCGGGATTTTGGACATGTTCTAACATTTCCATGCAGGTTATGATATCAAAGCCCTCGTGCTCATAATCCTCAATAGGGAGACAATCATAACGAATACTTAACTCATTTTTTATCGCATGCTCCTTGGCTATCTCGATAGCTTCATCAGCGGCATCAATACCGCTCACGCGTCCGCCTAATTTTGCCATTCCCTCGGACAAAACCCCTCCGCCACAACCCACGTCTAAAATTGAAGCATTATCTAAGGTGCAGTATCGTGAAATAAATTCAAGACGTGTATCATTGATATCATGTAAAGTCTTAAGCGGCCCATTAAGATCCCACCAATATTTAGCATGTTGAGCAAATTTATCTACTTCTTGATTATCAATTGTTGATTTACTTTTAATCATGAGATAATAAATCCAAGGGTTTAAAAAATTCAATTACCTTAACATTCCTAATAAAACTAATATTATAAGGATGCTCCGCAAGCAAGCCGATGGGGAGTTGATTAGGTGGTATTACCGCTGCAATTTTACCTAGTAAAATAAGCTCCACCTTGGGTTTTACCACGGCTAGTTCTTCTAATAAACATTGCATAAAAGGCCGCCAATGGCGAGCATGATAAGGGACCTCCCCTTCACTATATACTAAAGAAGCATTCAGCAACAGAATACCTTTCTTCATCATCCCTTCGAAGAGTTGTGCCGCGGTTTTTACTAGCGAATTTTTATTAAGGTTTGCAATAGCTTCTTGCGAAGTATCACTGTTTAGCTCCCCACGTGCGACAAGCAACATTTTTATTATATTACGTAAGGAGGTGGCCCTATTCACTGTTTTACTCAAACCGTTCTCGCTCCATAAACTATCCACAGCATTATCCCAAAAAGCATAGCCATTAGCAGATTGCTTTCGTGGATACGGAGACTCCCCTAACAAAAGATAGCGTACTTGGCTTAAAGGAAGAGTGAACGCCGCAAATAACTTTCCCATTCCCGGAAACCAAGACTCATCATTAATGAGTTTTTTTAAATAAAGCTCATCCATCGATTTTAATGCCTTACTGATTAAAGGCTGCCATTCTGGATGGCAATTATTATGACAGTATGTGATTAATTCCATTAAATTTCTCATTTACTTTTGGCTGATTATAAATACTCTCTTGTTAATAAACTAGAAAAGAATCTAATCCTGTACATTGCTGCCCATATTTAGTACAATGCATGCAAATTAAGCGCTTGCGGATGTTATTAATGTCAGAAGAAAATACGATGCTAAGTGGTGACATGCGCCATAATTATAATTGCTATGCTTACTTAAACCAACTAACCCCTCATCTTAACGAAGAGGTGTTAAAAGCCTTTCCAAAGCTTGATTTTTTATTAGGCTTAAAAGGAAGCAGTTATAAGGGAGAAATAGCTTATGGAAACTACTACAGCGCGGCTCTTAGCTATTTAGAAGACTGGATCGACACTGTTTACCCTACTCTTAAAGGAGAACAATTAAAATTAGTCGATGCCTTCATTTTTGCTATTTATCACAATAACAACCACATTCTTGAAGATGGCGAATGGCTTAACAGACTTAATCAAAAAATCCGCCCCCAATACAGTAATGCACAACAATTAATTTCGCAGCATCTAGAAGACTCATCGCCCGCTATCAATCAGCAATCCCCAAAGAAGACGGAAAGTTTGATTAATCGTATATATACTTTGTTCACACCTAATTTTAAACCCCAATTGGAAACCAATATTCCTTCAATACGAAATCATTCCTATACTTCTAATTTACTCATGTTACGCACGGTCAATTTTAAGCTGCCATATTTTTAAGCTCCTGCCAAGCAATCTGGTTCGCTCTAAGAATCAATTTGTACTTAATAGCAAAGTGATTTAAATGAGT
>NZ_RZGQ01000251.1 GCF_003989735.1 Legionella sp. km772
TCAATTAACTAAAAATCAGATGAAAAGGCAATCTATTAAGCGGCTCAGAAAAAATGCTGGATGGGATGATTCTATTTTAACCACTATCTTATCTCAAAATTTTTCATGAGGTGACCCTGAAAATTTAATAATTATCCTTTCGCTATTGTAAAGGAGTAGGCAGTTTTCCTACTTGAAACATATCTTTCCAATAACTATGATCGGTTTTGTCTAAACGGGCTCGCTTACTCCATAAAGTGGGATGTAGTTTTTGGCTATATAGAGTGGACCGCGTATTAGTATTCAATGCAAGAGGAAACTCTTCAACACTGGATGCATCTTCACTAGTAGAAGATTCTGTAGTGATTGAACGTGAAAATTTATCAAAGAGATTTTGCAAAGGCTCTGCCAAAATAGAAGGCTCTTTAGGTTGTGCGCTCATTAACTCATCCAACATATCTTCACGAGTGGCGAAATGAACATAGGAAGGATGTGCGCGGGTTATATCCTTTAGTGACTTAGCTTGATCATCTCCAAGATGCTCATTTAAATTCGTAAGATCCTTTGAAAAAATTACAAAGGGAAAGATAACTGGAGTTGTGTTTTTTCCTCTAGCCTCCTTAATACACTGACGTAGTACCCTAAAGTTACCCATAGGAGAAACCAATTTAAGCAAACTATCAAAAACCTCTATATTATAAGAAGGTAAATGTCTACTTAATTTATATTGATCATCGAGAGTAGATAAAGTCAGTAAAGTATTAAAGGCTGCTTCATAATGATGCCGTTTAACTAAAATTTCCACCACAGCGATCCACCTGCGGAATGCATGTATTCTGGCATCATCATTATTCTTAAGAATTTCAGTACGAATAAATTGCTCTTGTAGATCTTTTACCCTTAAATAATCTTGCAACTGAACGCTTCCTTTTTTTCTATCACTAAAGCCTTTTGGAACCATAAAATCCAGTCTGTTTAATTGATAAAAAGCATTATTTAATTGTGTAGTAATTATCTTTGCATACTGATGTGCTAAATTGGATTCAATATAAGCATAACAGGCTTGGATTTGGGCGCTTTTTCTAATGGCTTTCTGAGCTGTAGGCTCGTTAGTGATCTTATCGTCCCAAGTAGTGGCATCAATACCAGCTAGAGAAGTAAAATTTTTCAACCAATTTAGAAATATTTTTTTTAGATTTTGACATTTTTTACCAGAGTATTTAAAAATAATCATTATGCTACATTTCAGATAAAGGTCAAACAAATAAATTTTGTATTAATCATAGTGTTTAATATATAATCAAAGTATACGGATTGACCAAGGATTCGGAAATCATGTTGATGTATAATGTTCATCTCGATTGGAAACGAGACACTGAGGACTTTAAGTACAACACCTATAATCGCAAGCATACGCTTTTTTTTAATGGTGGTCCTAAAATTGAAGTAAATTCCTCTTCTAACTTTATTCGTAATCCTCAGTTTCACTCCCCGGAGGAATTATTAATTGCCTCGTTATCAAGTTGCATGCTGCTTACTTTTTTATCTATATGCTGCAAACAAGGTTATGTAGTTAATGATTATTTTGCGCAAGGATATTGTCATCTTGATGTAAAACAGCACTGCATCTCTGATCTCATCTTATGCCCCGTAATTAAGTTTGAGCCCAGTAGCAAACCCGATACCCTTACTTTGAAAAATTTATTTGAGCAAGCCCATAAAGATTGTTTTATAGCCAACTCCTTAAAAGTGAATATAAGGATCAATCCTTCGTTTGCTGAAGAATAAATTTTATAGCGACAGGGCAAACGCCCCAAACTGTAGAGTTGGGAGCCCAGACTAAATTTGGCTCTTTATGCGCGCAATTCAGTCCCTATTCTCATGCAAGATTGTCTGGATACAGTGCCTAAGCGTGTTACGGAGACAATATAGCAGGTTTAAGTGTGCACTATTTAGATGTATTTACCCTGTATAGCGGTGCTAAGTTTGATTTTAAAGCTAAATAAATGATATATAATAATTATATTATGCCTTGAGCTCGTGAGAAAAATGGATAGACTCAAAGATTACATCGCTTCTGCTCGCCAGGTAGGCTTTGTAATGAATTATCAAAATTCCAATGCTTCAGAAATTAAGCAAGTTAAATCCTTTATTCAGGAAAGCTATACGACTTTCGGCACTATTTATCCTGATAAGATATTTTTAAACTTAGGCTTATGGGATAGAAAGATTTATCAAGAATATAAGGCCTTAAAATTTGATTTCTCTAAAATCTCTCCCATACAAGACGTCTATTCACCTTTGCTCCTTTACTTTTTAATAAGACCCCTACTTAAAATGCAGCTGTTCAATAGACGTCTGCTCGAAATTGGGTGTGGAAATGGTCTTGGCTTACGCGCAAGTTCTGAGTTGCTTAAAACAGATTATGCATTAGGTATCGATTTAACCAATCAGCTCGTTACTCATGCCCATCATAATTATTACTCAGAAGATAAAATTAATTACATTCAATCCGATGCCGAGCGCCTACCCATAGAAAGTGAATCCTTTGACCTAGTAACCAATTTGGAAAGCTCGCACCTGTATCCCTCTATTGAATTATTTTTTACTGAGGTTGAGCGTGTTTTGAGGCCTCAAGGCTATTTTTGCTACGCTGATCACTACTATAAGCCAAAAGATCAATCAACTAAGTTAGAGCGCTTTATTAAACAACAGGATAATTTAAAAATAATTCAGAAAATAAATATCACCAAAATGGTGCAGGCTGCTTTATATCAACGTTTGATTGTCAATGAGGATAGTTTTTATAAATATGCCTCCGATTTTTTAATTGGTAGTGATCCTAATAAATGGTACGAAGAGTTTTGTACCGTAGCAGCTACATTCGGCTTAATATTTCTTCCTTGGTGGAAAATTAGATTTAAAAATCCCATTTTGCGGCCGGTGGCAAAATATGCTCGCAATGAAAAATTCTGGGGAAAAAAATATTATTTTTATTATTTAATTCAAAAGGTTAAAAAATGAAAATAAAAGAAATACCTGTGGTTGAATATGAATATGGTCAAGAAAAACGGATCATGCGGATCTTAAATAAATCCCAAGTTCCCGTGTTAATCAAAATAAAAAACTTCACTGATCAATTTAATCTAGATTATTTTGCCACTCATGTTAGCGGCTTAACTACCTACGACACCTATGAAAATTCCAAAAAGAAAGCACATGAGTCTGGAGAATTTTTAAACGTTTTATCTGAAATTAAACAAAATAAACCACACCGAATTTTTGGCCAAATCGTCTCACCGGAAATTACTAATTCACTCATGTTACGCACATAAACTTGTAGTTTGACTAAAAAGCATTAGAATTCCGCCCTTAATTTTAGGGAGGGAATTAAATGGATATGCTTGATCTTTATAGTGATTATTTGATT
>NZ_RZGQ01000252.1 GCF_003989735.1 Legionella sp. km772
GAGTTCATTAACAATTTGGTAAAGAAGAAAGAAATGAGGTAACACAAGCGACTCAGTATTGTGTAGTAAAAAACATATAATCAAAAAATGTTTTTGCAAGAGCTTTTGATTTAATCGAGGCATATTGATAAGCGAGAGAAGGAGCATACATGAGTATGTGACTGAACGAGTGCATCAATATAACGAAGAGTAAAGCGAAAGAACGCCGCAAAAAGGTGATTGAGATTATATGGTCAAGAAGAGAAGCGCAAACGGTGGATGCCTTGGCAGTAAGAGGCGATGAAGGACGTGGAATCCTGCGAAAAGCTTTGGTGAGCTGGAAACGAGCGACTAACCAGAGATGTCCGAATGGGGGAACCCGGCTGTAGTAATACAGTCATCTTAAACTGAATACATAGGTTTAAGAAGCGAACTTGGGGAACTGAAACATCTAAGTACCCAAAGGAAAAGAAATCAATAGAGATTCTCTCAGTAGCGGCGAGCGAACGGGGAAGAGCCTGGTGCGATTTATTAGTTTTAGTGAGTGGAACTGTTTGGGAAGGCAGGCCGTAGAGGGTGAAAGCCCCGTACACGAAGCAAGACTAAAGAATTAGGCGCACGAATAAGTAGGGCGGAACACGAGTAATTCTGTCTGAATATGGGTGGACCATCATCCAAGGCTAAATACTACTTACTGACCGATAGTGAACCAGTACCGTGAGGGAAAGGCGAAAAGAACCCCGGAGAGGGGAGTGAAATAGAACCTGAAACCGTTTGCGTACAAGCAGTGGGAGCATGGCTTAGGCTGTGTGACTGCGTACCTTTTGTATAATGGGTCAGCGAGTTACTTTCAGTGGCGAGGTTAACTGAATAAGGAAGCCGTAGAGAAATCGAGTCTGAATAGGGCGCGAGTCGCTGGGAGTAGACCCGAAACCGGGCGATCTAGTCATGTGCAGGATGAAGGTTGGGTAACACCAACTGGAGGTCCGAACCGGGTAATGTTGAAAAATTATCGGATGACGTGTGACTAGGGGTGAAAGGCTAATCAAGCCCGGAGATAGCTGGTTCTCCCCGAAAGCTATTTAGGTAGCGCCTCGTGAGTGATTACTGGGGGTAGAGCACTGTTTCGGCTAGGGGGCTGTCATGGCTTACCAAACCGATGCAAACTCCGAATACCGGCTAATTGAATCACGGGAGACACACGGCGGGTGCTAACGTCCGTCGTGAAGAGGGAAACAACCCAGACCGCCAGCTAAGGCCCCCAAGTACTAGTTAAGTGGGAAACGATGTGGGAAGGCATAGACAGCCAGGAGGTTGGCTTAGAAGCAGCCACCCTTTAAAGAAAGCGTAATAGCTCACTGGTCGAGTCGGCCTGCGCGGAAGATGTAACGGGGCTAAAACTAGTCGCCGAAGCTGCGGATGTGCACTAAGTGCACGTGGTAGGGGAGCGTTCTGTAGGCTGAAGAAGGTGGATTGAGAAGTCTGCTGGAGGTATCAGAAGTGCGAATGCTGACATGAGTAACGATAATGAGGGTGAAAAGCCCTCACGCCGGAAGTCCCAGGTTTCCTGCACGACGTTAATCGGAGCAGGGTGAGTCGGCCCCTAAGACGAGGCTGAAGAGCGTAGTCGATGGGAACCAGGTTAATATTCCTGGACTTTTTATAAGTGGTGATGTGGGGACGGAGAAGGCTAGATGAGCCAGGCGTTGGTTGTCCTGGTAGTTGCATGTAGGAGGTTACTTGAGGCAAATCCCGAGTAACGTTACTCTAAGGTGCGAACTGGTTCTGACACTTCGGTGTACAGAGAAGTCATTAATGCCACGCTTCCAGGAAAAGCTGCTAGCCATAACTTATAGAGAACCGTACCGCAAACCGACACAGGTGGACAGGTAGAGAATACTGAGGCGCTTGAGAGAACTCGGGTGAAGGAACTAGGCAAAATGGTACCGTAACTTCGGGAGAAGGTACGCCCTTGTCTGTTAGTCACTACGCGTGACGAAGCGGATGAGGGCCGCAGAGACCAGGTGGCTGCGACTGTTTATTAAAAACACAGCACTCTGCAAATTCGTAAGAAGACGTATAGGGTGTGACGCCTGCCCGGTGCCGGAAGGTTAATTGATGGGGTTATCTTCGGAGAAGCTCTTGATCGAAGCCCCGGTAAACGGCGGCCGTAACTATAACGGTCCTAAGGTAGCGAAATTCCTTGTCGGGTAAGTTCCGACCTGCACGAATGGCGTAACGATGGCCACACTGTCTCCACCCGAGACTCAGTGAAATTGAAATCGCTGTGAAGATGCAGTGTACCCGCGGCTAGACGGAAAGACCCCGTGAACCTTTACTATAGTTTTGCACTGGACTTTGATGATAACTGTGTAGGATAGGTGGGAGGCTATGAAGTATCCACGCTAGTGGGTATGGAGCCAACCTTGAAATACCACCCTGTTATTATTGAGGTTCTAACTTGGTCCCATTATCTGGGACGAGGACAGTGTATGATGGGTAGTTTGACTGGGGCGGTCTCCTCCCAAAGAGTAACGGAGGAGCACAAAGGTACCCTCGGTACGGTCGGACATCGTACCTAGAGTGTAAAGGCATAAGGGTGCTTGACTGCGAGAGTGACGGCTCGAGCAGGTACGAAAGTAGGTCTTAGTGATCCGGTGGTTCTGTATGGAAGGGCCATCGCTCAACGGATAAAAGGTACTCCGGGGATAACAGGCTGATACCGCCCAAGAGTTCATATCGACGGCGGTGTTTGGCACCTCGATGTCGGCTCATCACATCCTGGGGCTGAAGCAGGTCCCAAGGGTATGGCTGTTCGCCATTTAAAGTGGTACGCGAGCTGGGTTTAGAACGTCGTGAGACAGTTCGGTCCCTATCTGCCGTGGGCGTAGGAAAATTGAGAGGAGCTGCTCCTAGTACGAGAGGACCGGAGTGGACGAACCTCTGGTGTACCGGTTGTCACGCCAGTGGCATCGCCGGGTAGCTAAGTTCGGACGGGATAACCGCTGAAAGCATCTAAGCGGGAAGCCTCCCTCAAGATGAGTTTTCCCATGAAGCCCGTTGAAGACTACGACGTTGATAGGCACGGTGTGGAAGCGCAGTAATGTGTGGAGCTAACGTGTACTAATTGGCTGATTGTCTTGACCATATAATCTGAGTCACTTTTTAGTGATGATGAGCTAGTGCTTGAGTTAAATGATAAAGCTTAATCCAGCAAAACGCTGGATTAACCAAGAAGCTTGTGCTACCTTATTCTTCTTTACCAGACCTTAAGACGACAAACAGTTTTAAGGCAACCAGTTTTCCTGGCGAACATAGCGGTTTGGAACCACCTGATCCCATCTCGAACTCAGTAGTGAAACATTCCTGCGCCAATGATAGTGTGAGGTCTCCTCATGCGAAAGTAGGGCATCGCCAGGGCTTTATT
>NZ_RZGQ01000253.1 GCF_003989735.1 Legionella sp. km772
TCAAATAATCACTATAAAGATCAAGCATATCCATTTAATTCCCTCCCTAAAATTAAGGGCGGAATTCTAATGCTTTTTAGTCAAACTACAAGTTTATGTGCGTAACATGAGTAACTTATCTAAAAATTCTTTATGGGGTTCCGGTATGAAGAAGGTCGTTGTGCCATGGAGCGGGGTTACGGTCATCGCTTGGACATCATCAGTAGCCGCTTGCATATTATGACTGGCTTTATCGGGATAGATAATTTCAGCCTTTTCTGCATCACCTCTTAAAGCGCCAGTCGCCACATGAATCTGTAAATTAAGCTCATGGGGATTAATGTCTAATTCTTCGCGGTGCTCATGAAGTATTTTAGCAATCTCATCTTGCATTACCTTTTCATTTTCTAGATCTAATTTCTTCTTAAGCATTAATGGCCGATTAGAACCACCTTTACGGTCCATGGTTTGCATCAGGAGTATCTGTAAATCACGAATTTGAATTTGCGTGAATGGTTTACTAGAAAAAACCCGATCGTCACCTTCTTGAAAGCCTTTGGCAACTGAGAACTCACGCTTATAAATTAAAGGTTCAAGATCTTCTTCACGAACTCCATCGCGAATTAATTTGTCAGTGACATCATCTGTTTCAAAACGAAAAATATTCGCACGGGCAGGTTCTCTATCGATTTCACGTTTGGCTTCATTAATCCTATCGTCGATAAACACAAGCTTGGCTTTGGGGTCCATTTTTTGAATTTTTAACGCGCGGTGTAAATTCGCTGGTCCAACACCTACAAATACATGAATAGTCATAATAAGTTACCCACCTGATATAATGTTTTATTTTACAGCTCTATGCTTTAAATTTAGACTTAAATTTTGTGAAGAAAGTGTAAAGATGATAAAAATTATTTATTTTGTGGAATAAATTGAAAAAAATGATTTTTTTGTTTTAAAAGAGGGGGATTTATCATCCTCTTTGCGAGTCAAGAAGATTATTTTTGCTCGCAAAGACGATATTTATGAATTAAACAATCTCGGCATATAAATCGTAGTCATCACTATCTGTAATGCGTACATCAATAAATTCGCCTTTTTTTACCTCCGCTGTGGAGGCTAGATAGACTAAACCATCAATTTCAGGAGCGTCACTTTTGCTGCGCGCAATGATCTGTTCAGCGTTCACTTCATCAACTAAGACAGTGTGCAGGCTACCGATTTTTTTAGCAAGGCGGCTTCGGCTTATCTCTGCTTGTAGCTGCATAAAGCGGTGGTAGCGTTCTTCTTTAACTTCTTCGGAGACCGGATTATCCAGCTCATTAGCTTTAGCACCTTGCACGGGTGAATACTTAAAACAGCCTACTCTATCCAGTTGAGCTTCCTCTAAAAATTCTAATAATTCTTCAAATTCTTCTTCGGTTTCGCCTGGAAAACCTACGATAAAGGTTGAACGCAAGGTAATTTCAGGGCAAACCTCACGCCAAGAAGCGACCCGTGCCAAAGTGTTCTCACTACTCGCTGGTCGTTTCATGGCTTTTAAAACACGAGAACTTGCATGCTGTAAGGGAATATCCAAATAGGGTAGAATCAAGCCGTCCCGCATTAAGGGGATAATCTCATCTACGTGGGGATAAGGGTAGACATAATGAAGTCTGACCCATATGCCTAATTGACCTAGTTGCTCGCATAATTCGTAAAAACGGGTGTTAATAGTCTTTCCTTGCCATTCGACTGCTTGGTAACGCGTATCAACACCATAAGCACTGGTATCTTGAGAAATAACCAGCAATTCCTTAACACCTGCTTCTTTTAATTTTTTAGCCTCCGTCAGTACTTGTGCTAAAGGATAACTTTGTAATTTGCCTCTCATGGTGGGAATAATACAAAAAGTACATTTTTGGTTACAGCCTTCGGAAATTTTTAAATAGGCATAATGACGAGGTGTTAATTTAATGCCTTGTGGGGGAATTAGTTGCATGAATGGGTCTACTGGTGGTGGCAGATGTTGATGAACTGCATTAACCACTTCTTCATAAGCATGAGCCCCACTGATGTGCAGTACATCAGGACAGGCCTCTTTGATGACATCAGCTTTAGCGCCAAGACAGCCTGTTACAATTACCCGGCCGTTTTCTGCCATGGCCTCTTTAATGGTATCTAAAGATTCTTTAACGGCACTATCTATGAAGCCGCAAGTATTTATTACTACCACTCCTGCATCTTGATAATTAGAGGCTAATTCATAACCTTGCGCCCTTAATTGGGTAATAATACGCTCTGAATCGACCAACGCTTTTGGACAACCTAAACTAGCAAAGCCTACTTTATGATTCATAAAATTCTATACTGTAAAAAAAGTGAACGAATTATACTCTGTTTTGCATTGCTTTGTCGACAGTAGACGAGTGGAATTACTAACAAAAACAATTAGCATATGCTAAGTTAAAAGAGTGGGTTTTAATTAATCAATGGAGATTACTGTGCGCTGCCTTTTAAAAGGATTCTTTTTAGGAGTGTTTTGTACTCTATCCCCCAATCTTTTCGCTGCTGACACTACTTATAAAGATTGGCTCAATTTCCAAAAAGTCTGCAGTGATCAATGGAGTTATGAGCAGAAGGGGCATCATCGCCATGTGGGAAAAGCAGTTTGTGCTTGTTTGGCAGATGTTTTAACTGAATACAAGCAAAATCATCCTGGTAATTACATTAATACCTATGAATATGAAACCTTTTACCGCCAAGCATCGCAAACCTGTACGACGGCAGGTGTATTAGCAAACTCAGCAAGTCGAGCTGTGTATTTTAATACTTACGATCAAGCAAGCCTAGAGAATATTTGCGATAGTTCTTGGGTTGGATTGATGGGGTCATTTCAACCCGTTGACCCAAATTTTAATTCCGCAATGATTTGTAAATGTGCAAGCCCTAAGCTTACAGAAATTGTAGCCAAATATGATGGTTTATCGCCTAAAGAAGTGCGGCTGCAATCTTTGCAACTCGTAAAGCAGTGCGATTCTACTGCTAACTTAAGTCCCAAAGAGTTTAGTGATTTAGCTGCGGTGAAGAAGGAACAAACCGCTGTGCCATCTGCTTCTGATAAAGGTAAATTCATTCTCGAGATTAGAGATGATCCTAAGCCTGAATATCAAGCGATTGCAAAATATTTACGCCAGGATGGCCGTTTACAAGAAATAGTGGCAGCAATGAATCAAACCTTAAAAATACCCTACGATATCAAAGTCGTGGTTTCGGTTACTGGAAAAGGTCCTTATTATGTATACGCTGAAAAGGGTATGACCTCGAATTAATGTACTGCTTGCTTCTTATAAATAACTAGCAAATTTCTGCCAGACCAATTAATCCTGCTTGATTAATACGATCCCAAAATTGTTCCCAACGGCCTTTGGT
>NZ_RZGQ01000254.1 GCF_003989735.1 Legionella sp. km772
AATCAAATAATCACTATAAAGATCAAGCATATCCATTTAATTCCCTCCCTAAAATTAAGGGCGGAATTCTAATGCTTTTTAGTCAAACTACAAGTTTATGTGCGTAACATGAGTTATTAATCCGTGGTTCCTAGCTAGGCTTTGTAATAATAGTTCTATTTCGATCACGCTCTGGGTTATAATTGGTGCCTGTATCCAATGATTATTTAGGTAGCTCATTTGACTAAGGCAACCATTTTAAAAGGGAAGCGATTTCAATTAGAACCCCTGGACTTATCTCATTATGACGGCCTCTCACGTGCTGCAAATCACGAACAAATATGGCGTTATATGCCTGACAAGGCCACGGGTGTTTTTTTTGCATCTTGGTTTGCAGAGCTGGTTAAAAAAATGAGTTTAGGAACGCAAATAAGCTATATAGTACGTAGAATCTCCGATCAAGAGATAGTGGGGGCTACCGCTTATTATGATTATCATGGCGATCATAAACGCCTAGCCTTAGGCTATAGTTGGTATGTGCCAGAGATGTGGGGGAGCGGCATAAATTGCGAAGCTAAATTTTTAATGCTTACCCAAGCTTTTGAACAGTGGGGTATCAATCGAGTTGAGCTTGGTGCCGATCCCCGTAATACACGCTCAGTTTCTGCCATTAAAAAATTAGGCGCGATAAAAGAGGGGGTTTTGCGTGAGCATATGGTTTCGAGTGATGGTCAATTAACTAATACCCTCATATTTAGTATTTTGGCCGTTGAATGGCCGCAGGTGAAAGCGCAACTCATGCAAAAGATGGGGCAATAAATTCACTGTTTTAGTTAAAGTCATTTGAGCAATCCTTGCTTTCATTATCTATAATTAGTTCAAGTGGAATAGAGGATAATGAAATGGATACTCTAAGAGCAATCACCTTTAGCGCTGCAAAAAGACAAACAGCCTTTTATGGCACCTTATTGTTGCTACTGTTCTTAAGCTTTGTACCGAAAGCCCAAGCCGAATATCCTTGCCCTTTAGGGTTTTATTACGCGGTTAATGAGGGCTGCGTCCCTAATTATAATACCTATAATAATGTGGTGTGGGGAACTACTGTGGTTCCTGCTTATGGTTATTACGATGGCGCTACTTATAATGCTGATTACGACCATAGTTATGATGGCGCCGGTTACCACTACGGGGCTTATAATGGCGTAGGACATTATAATTGGGGTGGTGCAAATTATTATCACCGTAATTGGGGCGGTGGGGCTTATTACCACCGCTAAAGCTAGGACTTAAGTGAATGAAGAGGCTGGTTAGTTTGCTCTTTTTTTTAAGTTTGTCTCTAGCCGCTTCTGCTAAAAGTTCGATAATCTGGCAAATTAAAAGTATTCCAATGCAGACCACTAAAGGGCAAATATTCTTAGAGGCCTTATTGGTTACCCCCGGCGATCAGCAACAACATCCTGTTGTCCTCATCAATCATGGCTCACCACGGGATGCCAAAGAACGCTCTTTAATGAGCGCTCTTGCTTATTTACCCATCGCTAAACAGTTTGCTCTACGAGGTTATGCGGTGGCAGTTGTTCTTCGTCGGGGTTATGGTCGCTCCGGTGGTGGCTGGGTGGAAGCATATGATCGCTGTTCTCATCCCGACTACCTACGTGCCGCTCATGCTGCTGCCGAAGATTTGCGAGCAGTGATTCAGTATTTAGGTCAATTACCGGCCTTCGATTGCACTAATATTGTCGCGGTTGGCTATTCAGCTGGTGGCTTTGCCACTTTAGCCTTAACTGCTTTTAAGCCCCCCAAAGGATTAAAAGCAGCTGTTGTGTTTGCACCGGGACGAGGCTCGTATGCGCCGGAGAAAATTTGTGAGCCACAACGCTTAATTGCCGCTTTTGCTCAATTAGGTAAAACTTCGCGGATCCCAATGCTGTGGATTTATGCTAAAAACGATCATTTTTTTAACCCCAAATTAGCAAAATCCTTATTTGCTGCCTTTACTGCAAACGGCGGGAAGGCTCAGTTTTTATCGGCTAAAGCCTTTGCTAAAGAGGGGCATTTCTTGTTTTCTACGGCAGGAATCAGTCGATGGACTGTGATCGTAGATAATTATTTAGCATCGATTAAATGACTCAGAAGCCCTCAAGACTTTTGACGATAGTCATAGGCTAAAATAAATAGAGGTTAAGGAAAATAATTATGGCGCAAAGTGGTTGGGAAGTAGAAACATTAAAAGCCGCAAAATTAAGGGCAACTATTTTAATGACTGTTTTTTTCTTGATTACCTGCGTGTGGACTTTTGTTGTTTTTTATTTTTTTCGTATTGATTTCCTTTTGGAAAAATCGCTTTTTCTTTTTTTACCCAT
Source organism: Legionella sp. km772 (assembly GCF_003989735.1). Taxonomy (GTDB): domain Bacteria; phylum Pseudomonadota; class Gammaproteobacteria; order Legionellales; family Legionellaceae; genus Legionella. The sequence continues at coordinate 2,343 of NZ_RZGQ01000254.1, forward strand.
GTACCTTATGGGCACAACACTCTATTTTGTCATCTACCGCTATGTCGTCTGCCAATACATAGCGAAGCAAAAGAAACTGCCGCGTTTTTTCTCTTATTTTAACGCCTTTATTGAAATTAATATCCCAACAGGCGTTATCCTCTTCGCAACCACCGTGCAAAATCCTATTGATGCCTTGCTAATGCCGCCTGTTTTGGTTTATTTCCTTTTTATTATTCTTTCCGCTTTGACCTTAGATGAATGGATTTGCCGTTTTACGGGCTTGATCGCTGCCCTGGAATATTGGGGGCTTTCCTATTATGCACTTCACTACACCAATATTAGAGATATTGAACATGTCGATTATTACCTAGCGTCAGGAGTAATTTATATGTCCCGCGGTTTTATCTTTTTGGTGGGGGGGATTATGACTGGTTTTGTTACCAGCCAAATAAAAAAACATTTATTTGCCTTTTTTGCGGCGCAAAAAGCACGTGATGAGGCTGTACGCGATACTACAGAACAAAAACGCCTCAAAGAGCAATTACATAAAAAAAACCAAGAACTTGAAAGACAAAATAGGTTAAAAACAGAATTTCTCGCCAATATGAGTCATGATATTAGAACACCATTAACAGGGGTTGTAGGCCTATCTAAATTGCTGGAAGAGCAGGTGAACGATGCTGGGCAAAAACAATATGTCCAATGGTTAGGCCAAAGTGGAAAACAACTGCTTACCCTGTTGAATGCTATATTAGCTACTGTTTCTGAGGATGAGGTTGATGAATCCCAGTTAAAAGAAGAAGCGTTCAGCTTAAAGCAAATTATTCAAGAAATTATCGACCTGGAACTTCCGTCTACAGTGACTAAAGGAATCGATTTAAAAGCTGATATCGATGCTAAAATCCCGGCTTGCTCAGCGACCCGAGCAAAATTCGCCGTATTTTATTAACTCATGTTACGCACATAAACTTGTAGTTTGACTAAAAAGCATTAGAATTCCGCCCTTAATTTTAGGGAGGGAATTAAATGGATATGCTTGATCTTTATAGTGATTATTTGAT
>NZ_RZGQ01000255.1 GCF_003989735.1 Legionella sp. km772
GAAAATCAAATAATCACTATAAAGATCAAGCATATCCATTTAATTCCCTCCCTAAAATTAAGGGCGGAATTCTAATGCTTTTTAGTCAAACTACAAGTTTATGTGCGTAACATGAGTTAGTCATTGTCATTATCCAAGTGATGCTCAATTTCTCATATGAATTCTTTTTAGAAAAAAGACAGAAATTTAAAATTAAAGAATTATTCGGGCAGTATGTACCTGAAAATTATGTCGACGTATTAATAAACTCACCAGGCGCCTCTTCTATGGAAGGACAGGTAAGGCACTTATCTGTTTTATTCTGTGATATTCGTAATTTCACCGAAACCAGTGAGAATTTAAGTGCGGCAGATGTAAAACGTTTATTAAATACTTATTTTGATCCAATTACCGAAATTATTTTTACCCATCAAGGTACTATTGATAAATATGTAGGGGATATGGTGATTGCTTTCTGGGGTGCCCCCGTTCCTATTGAGAATAATGGCCATGTACGGCAAGCTCTTTATAGTGCATTAGCTATTGTAAATGCTTTGCCGGCCATTAATGAAGAAATGAATAAAAATGATTTACCTAATTTACGTATTGGTTTGGGCTTGGCCAGTGGTTTGATGAATGTAGGTGACATGGGATCTAAATTTCGTCGTGCTTATACAGTGATCGGAGATAATGTGAATTTAGCATCGCGTCTAGAAAGTTTAACTAAATACTATGATGTTAATATTTTAGTTAACGATAGTACCCGAGAAAACCAAGAGGAGTTTTTGTGGCGGCTCATAGATAAAGTAGCGGTAAAAGGAAGAAAGAAAGGGGTAACGCTTTATGAACCCCTGGGCTTTGTGCATGAAATGAACCCTGAGCTCATTGAAGAAATTGATTATTATCATCAAGCAATCGCTAACTATTATGAGAAAAATTGGCAAGAAGCTTTAAATAAGTTTACAACATTACATGAGGCTCATCCTCATACCCATTTATATAGCCTTTATATAGAGCGCATAAAACAATACCAAATGGTGCCACCTCCTGATAATTGGAATGGTGTGTTTATTCATACAAATAAATAATAAATGAGGATAAAATTATGTCTAAATGGAGATTAAGCAATGCACTTTCAGTGATTTTTTTGAGTTCGCTAAGTGCTTTTGCCGAAGCAAAATTACCTCCTATAAGCTTTACGGCTTTGACAGATCCGTTGCTTAAAATTCCCAAAAATGACACCGGTTTTATATCTTATAAAATAGTAAACACCAGTGATAAAACCTATCATTTTATCTTACAAACGCAGGCGGGAATAAGCCAGGATTTAACTGTTAAAAATTCTTGCAGTGATGGATTAATTAGCTTAGAAAAGAATGAGAGTTGCATATTGAGTTTACAGATTCGTGCACAGGAGGTCATTACAAATCATAATTTAGGCCCGGTTTTATGTGAGTATGACCAAGTGCATTTAACTCAAGGTGAATGTTTTGGACCCAGCGCAGAAGAAGGAATAAGAATTAAAGCGCTGAAAGAGGGACAACCTTCCTTTTCAATAGCGGTTCAACTACCGCAAGCTCTCAATAGCGCAGAGGGTCTTAAAGAACGGCCCAATCACTGTTTTTCCTCAGCAGCAAGTTGCTCCCTCACTTTATTTGTAGGTTCTTCAGCGCGAGGCTCTATAACCATTACCAACAGCGCTAGAACCGGTACCGTTCCTGAGCTGCAAGCCTATAATTTGCCGGTAGGAGTAACTGCCAGCCCTACGCGGTGTCCTGCACTTAATCCTGGCGCTAGTTGTACGATGAACTTTACCCCTGGCTTAACACATGCTCCCAGCCCGGTAACGGTGAGAATTGCCAACGCGCCGACTCCAAGCTCGTCGGATGCCACTATTAACATGAGAGTATTAGGAGTAGGTGATTTTTATGACGGCAATAAATTATTCCAATTACCTTTTACCAGTTTAAATTCTAGTGCCAATTTTTATACGGCCTTACCTGCTGATGGCTATCCGCTGACTGTGCAAGGATTCGCTGCTTCATCTTATTGTCAGAATGGCAGTATAGTGCCTCCCACTGCTTCTGTTTTACAGCAATTACGCAATGTTTCTAATTGTGTACCAGCTAGCTCTTCAACGATTGGGGGATTTGTTTGTGATGACTCATCCTATTACTGGACCTCAGCTCTAGCAAATGCTTATTACGATGTGGTTAAATTTCAAGACGGAACGGTAACTACTTTCCCAAATGATGGTTTTGCTTATATCCGCTGTATTAAGGGGTATGTGCTAACGAGAACTCCAACTGTGCAGTAACCTAAGTAAATTCACGGCTTTTTATTCGCTCTCACTTCATAAAGGGAGAGCGAAGAGTATTAGAGCGATTATGACTTAATGTTAATGCGACGCAATAATTGCACTAGGTAGAGTATTAAAACAATCTATAGTAAAAGGGGCTGTCTGTTGCGCTGCCGCTATACTGGTATTAGCCGCAGTAGTTTGTGAGACTATAGTCGTAGTGTTGACAAAGGATGTTGTCGCAGCTCCACTAGCTTGAGAGGTTGACCCGGCAGTGCCTGTTGTTGAGGTACTTGCTGAACTTGAATTGATTGAAGACATCTCGGGTGGCGCTATAATATTACCCGCGGCTGGATAAGGTGCTGGAGTTATTCCATACATGGTTGCTACAATACTTTCACCAGGTCGAAGTACTTTATTACCTATCTTAATTACGCCTTCGATGAGTTTTACGTTAGCTTTTTTATTGTTAGGAACATAGACTTTGTATTTAGTACCAGTAATTGCTAGGGCTACCACGGGCGTTTTAAGCGCTTCCTTTTTGGCACCACCATTAGTCTGCGATTCAATTTTTCCCTTACTTAAATCCGCTTTAAGGACTTCTTCTTGTGAAGGGGCATAGGCAACTATTTTATAATTAGAGTCTGAACCTATAGTTACTAAGGTTCCATTATTATATTTTATTTTGGCTGATGAATCAGCTGCTGTAATAATGACATCACCTACCTCTAAAGCAGAGCCTCTATTTAAATTGCGGCTTACGCCTGCATTTTGTGCGATTACTTTTTTTACGGTAAATAAAACTGTGCCTACGGAAGCGCTTAGAATAGGGGAAATAAATAATAATAAAAGAAGTGAAATCAGTTTCGTCATACTAGTCCTTTTTATGGAGATAAGCTATAAATGAGTTTAAAGACTTAGCTAAATTTCGTCAACTTGTAGTTTTCGTTATGAATAATTTTCTAATGCAAATAGAGGTATATATTAGCTAGGTCCGGGGATCTGGAACAAAATTCAGGAAAAATAAGAGCTATTCCCGGTTTGTTAGTTCATTCACCTTACTCTCAGAATGGCTTATCCACAAGTCCATAGGCCAGGAGAGC
>NZ_RZGQ01000256.1 GCF_003989735.1 Legionella sp. km772
GATTTTTTTGATGCAGTGTAATAATTTCGCTTTTTGGTCATTCTATTCCCCTCTTATATTAGAAGAATAGCTCTTAAAAATACCTTTTTTTCGTCTAAAAATCCGCGCCTATATCAAACCCTACCGCGATTTTCTCGATGAAATTTGTTTTGTTAGAGTTAAGGAATCAGAAAAACAAAAATTAGGTGCTAAATTCGGTCTGGATAAAAGCGGCGAAGTTAATGCTCATTTTGCTGACCTATGCGAATTAGAAATGATGGGGGGCCAATCTGTTTATGAGGGGTTTGTTAATAACTATCTACTAATGTCAGATAAATACATCAAGGCAAATCCTCAAGCAGAGTATGATGTTGATAAAATAAAATATCTGTCATCTCAGCTACTCCATACGCCGAAACCCTAGCATAGGAGTCTTCAGCTAGCCAACACGGTATATACTATTTTGTTTAAGCTCATGGACGTCATTTAAGGCTCATCATCGATTCTATCCATGTATTACTTCTTATAGTTCTTTCCATGCTTCTTTTAAAGAACCTCTATTTTTGTTTTCATGAACAATCAAGAGAATTTCTCCCTTCTTTAATTTTTCTGCGGATGGATTTGGAGGATTATCTGGCATCCCCCAACCTAAGAGACTACCTAATAGGCCACCGGAAACCCCACCGGCTCCTGCTAAAGGGCCTACCATTACTAGCCCTAACCCCGGTAAAGCAATATTTGTTCCTAAGGCTATTAAGGCTCCAATTGTACTGCCTATTGTTCCACCTACTACTCCTCCAACAGCTAGACTTTTCGCCGCATCCTCTTCTCCTTGAGACTGCGTGGAATAATATTTTTTTTTAGAATCCTCGGCCATTACCACATTAATTTCTTGAGGTTTATAACCTAATTTAAGAGCTGCTTCGAATGCTTGTTCTGCAGCCTCTTTATTATGAAAGACCTTAAAAGTCATATCTTGTAAATTTAATTCATCTTGTGTCATTTAATGCTTCCTGGAAAATGGGTTTATATACTTATAAAACTAGGTTAAAAATAAATAAAGCGCTGAAAAACAGGGGTAGACCTTAAATAAAAGAGGCAATCCAGTAACAATTAGAATAAGCACCGATTCACATTAAGGTTGTAAAGTGCGAGACTCATCCTTTTCTTGATCATCTTTTTTTTGCGGTTGTTTATCGCTGGCTAAAATAGACGGAATCCATCCACCATCATTGCTTAATAAATCGACTTGGCCCCTGACCAATAGACGGAGCTTTTTGCAGTCTCTTTCTTCATCATAACTCATACCGCCAGGCAGGGCTTTGGGACCAGCAGAGGCCATCACGTTATGCATGTATATTTTTTTATAAATTATTTTTAAATGTGCATTTTCCTCATTCTTTATAGCCTCTTCACAGGCTTTACGAATTAATAAACTCATCGGCAAAGAAGAATATTCTTCATATTTTTCATTAATTATATAAAACAATTGAGCCATAGCCGGCTCAACCAACCTTCGATGTTCATCCTCAAATAAGCCCATTAAGTCTAAAGTCATTTCCCTTTGTAATTGCTCTCTTTGCTCTAAATTATACTCTCTACATAATCGATAAGACTCTAATATATTCTTATAGTAGTTCTTTAATAACTCTGTCTTTAAGGTTAATTTTGGATGAATTGCTAAAATATCATTGCAATAGTTATATCCATTCACACTAAAAAGAAAAGGACTGGAGGTTTTGAATTCTTCTATTTGGGAAGGAAGAAATTCCACGTCAAAATCGGTATAAATCCCTAAACAAAAAACCTTGCTTAGAGTGCGAACAATATCACTTGCTGCGGCGACATTTCCCCCATTTGCTAAATGAGTTAATTCAATATTTGCTAATTCATACAGTGGTAATTCCTCATCAAAAAGATTTTGCTGAAAACTAATTTCTGAAAAATCATAAAAATTAATCTGATTGGCTTTATTTAAACTACTTAATTCATGTTTAAACTGAGCAAAATCCTCTTTTCCATGCTCATCTAATAAACGACTATCAAAGATTAGCGCTATTTTTCGGGAAGGGAAGGTGTTAAGAAAATCAATTATTCTTATTTTATTCTTTTGGGGTAAAAATTCTTGCGGATTGGTTGTAAACCATATTCTGGTCCAATTTTGGGTTGTGAAGCGGTAAGGATAACTCTCTTCGCTTATAGGACTATTATCTTCATTGCTTAGGTTAAGAAAGAAGTTAGGTTTATTGCGTTTTTTTTTCATAGTGAACTCATATTAACAAAATATCCTTTATTATTTAGATTATAGAATTGTTTAATCACTCTCAGGATTTTTTTAATTATACTTTTCATAGTCTCCGGGAAATGTCCTCTATAGTTCAATTTATGGTGTAGGTTGTTTGCATGGATTCGTCTTCTAATTGGTAATCAAAACAGGTTTGAAAATTTTTTTGTACCACTTCAGGTAAACTACTGCCTTCAAAATGAATCCCCGAACCATCTATTAAAATTAAGGTGCTTTTTTCTTGAGAGGCTTTCGTGAAGTTTATCCTTATTTTGGTATTCATGCCTTTTATGAATGCTTTTACCGGTTGAGGTAAGGGGCAATGGGTAAGAGTGGTTCCTGAAAATTTTAATAATAAGTCCTCGTGAAGAGTAATATTCGTAATATAAGAATTGGACCCATCCGGGCCTAGGGTCGCCTCTAATCTTGCGCTTGGATTAATAGCATCAAAAGCGGGAATAATTAATTGATTACCGAGCACCTTAAAAACACTATGTACTTGCTGCGGTAATTCGTCGTCCTTAATGGAAAATAAATTAGCTAAGGGGACGGGGTTATTAATCCTAATATTAGTTTGTAGTTGATAACTGTTATCCACCGATTGGGCAATTAAATTTAGAGTGTTATTAGCAAAGTTGATATCGGCTTTGATAACTGGATAGCTGGAAACTAAATTAATCAGTACTTTAGCTGATAAGGGATTTTCCTGCCAATGCCCTTTTAAATCTAACTCATGCTCTGAATCTTGCCTATACTGGTATGTTATCGAATTAAAATAAACAGGGGCACTAGTTTTAGGAGTGGAATAATAAATCTTGAGCTCATTTAATTCTATTTTGCTTATTTTAAAAAACGAAGCTTCGGGAGCGGACGGGAGGGTGTTTTTTTGAGCTTGAGTAGAGTGATATAGGCGCGGATTTTTAGACGAAAAAAAGGTATTTTTAAGAGCTATTCTTCTAATATAAGAGGGGAATAGAATGACCAAAAAGCGAAATTATTACACTGCATCAAAAAAATCAA
>NZ_RZGQ01000257.1 GCF_003989735.1 Legionella sp. km772
AACTCATTTAAATCACTTTGCTATTAAGTACAAATTGATTCTTAGAGCGAACCAGATTGCTTGGCAGGAGCTTAAAAATATGGCAGCTTAAAATTGACCGTGCGTAACATGAGTAAATTAGTAAACTATTACTTTCTTTGCTATATTTTATTCAATTCAGTTGTAGCTGTAGGATATTTTTAATCATTAACTTAGGAAGAACTATGTCTATCTCAATGTATAAAGCTACTGTTCCTGTTTTTATCAGCATGTTAACTAATTTATCCACTATTTTAAAAAAAGCCGATCATTATGCTGAAAGTAAAAAAATTGATCCTTCCGCATTGATTAATGCTCGTCTTGCTCCTGATATGTTTCCTTTTGCACGCCAAATTCAAATTGCTACTGATGCGGCAAAAGGCTGTGCTGCTCGCTTAGCCAATTTAGAAATTCCCAGTTTTCCAGATACGGAAACCACCTTTTCGCAATTAGATGAGCGCCTAACTAAAACCATTAATTTTTTAAAAACTGTTAATGCCTCACAAATCGATGGTAGTGAAGAACGGTCCATTACGCTCAAAGTCGCAGGACAGGAGTTACAATTTAAAGGCCAAGAGTTTACCCTACATTTTGCGCTACCCAATTTTTATTTTCATATCAGCATGGCATATGCGATTTTGCGTCATAATGGTTTAGATATTGGTAAAAAAGATTATTTAGGATCACTATAAATAAATTGAACTAAATTAACTTTTGCTTCTCTTTTATTAACTAGGAAGAGAAGCACTACAAGGAGTGTTGACAATGAAAAAATGGCTGAGTATTGCCCTGCTCTCATGTTCATTTATCTATAATGCCCAAGCGGTTTTACCTCTTCCCGCTAACGTAATTGATTTTACCAGTTCCTCAGGCCAAAAATTATTGAAGAGAAGCGCTAATGACACCACCTTAAGTTTATTACAAAATTACCTTACTCAAGACAGTGTTACTTTTTGTAATGTAGCAAGTGCCACGATAATTCTTAATGCTTTAAATGTACCACCGCCAGATGACTTGCAACATAAGCCGTTTAAATATTTTACCCAAGAAAATTTTTTTACCGATGAGGTTGCAAAAATCGCCAAAAAAGAAGATGTAGCAAAATCGGGCATGACTCTTGATCAACTTGCCGCTGCAATCAATACCCATGGCGTTCACGCAACAGCTTATCATGCTAATCAATTGTCCTTAGACAAAACAAGAACCATGATAAAAGATGCTTTGCAACATAATAAACCGGTAATTGCGAATTTATTACGCACCGGCATATCAGAACAAGGAGGAGGACACCACTCTCCCGTAGCAGCCTATGACAAAGAGAGCGATCGCTTTTTATTCTTAGATGTTGCGCGTTATAAATACCATGCTTGCTGGGTAAAGGCTTCTGACCTTTATAAAGCGATGAATACTATGGATGGTAATGCATCACGTGGTTTTATTGTTATAGAAAAATAACTCGTTCTTTGTCATCCCTTTTAGGGATGACAAAGAACGTCGCGCTTTAACCGTCCTCATTTTCTACAGGCTAATAAGCTCATCTATACTTTAGGTATGATATTTAAACCAAACGGGCATCACACGATTTAAATAGACCATAAACTTCCACAAACCCACTTGTGACTCCACACTACCGAACGGGTCGGCTTTAAGTTCGGGGTAGGCAATTCCAAAGCCGAACAAACCTGGTCCGATAATGCCAACATAAGGGTTATGCTTGGTGTCCTCATAATTACCAATAACTAAATTTTTTCGTTTCTCAAAGCCTACGGCATAAATCACCTTAGTGCATTCTGGTAAATAGCGGGCAATGTTAGGTTCTGTTGTGTTGTAACGTACTAAATTGGGCGGTAATACCCCATCAATATTCTCTCTTGCCCAAAGAGCTGTCTGCCCTTTTAAACCCGTATTGTCAAAAAGAATCCAATCCTTCATGTCTAGGGCATAGCGGCAGGGAGAGCGATAAAAATTGATAACCTTTTTCACTCCCATTTCTACTAAATAACGTAAAATAATGATTGCAGAATGCGACGAACCAAAAACAGCATAGGTTTCATCTCGATTGATGACTTGCCCTAAGCGCTCTTTATCAATGGCCGTGTCAAATGGAATGACATCTACTCCAGGATAATTTAAATTAGAAGGTAATGCGCCCGTAGCCAGAATAACGTTATGCGTTTTATAGGTTTGTTTACCATCATGTAAGGACCAAAGTCGCTCCGATAAAGACATACTATGAATTGTCGTACGTTGAGCATCAACTTGTTTGAGTAAATGGTTAGATACCCATTGTAAAGGCTCCACGACATATTTTAAGGTACAGGTTTCCTCAGGATTTAAATCTTTTAACGCAAAATTTTCTTCTGCAAATTCATAAGCAAAGGCAGTGGAAGCATTTAAGAAATCAGTAAATAATTTAGCCTTGGTATTACTAGAAACATTCGCCCAATACATCCCTAAATCACCCACTTTGAAATGAGGGTCGCACCACAAAATTTGATCAGCAGAAATCCCATTATCAAGTAGTTTACCTACAGCAGCAATTCCAGCAGGACCCGCGCCAATCACAGTCCATTGAAAAACTTTATTATTAGTAATCAAAAAAATCCCCATTTATCAATTTTACCTTAGTGTAATGGAGGCAGTTATCCTAGTAAATAAACAATAATAAAAACATGGAAACTACCTATTTACCAAACAAAACTTTGTTGTATACTGCACTAAATTTACAAAAAAGGATTTTTGTTATGTACCTTGAGTTGAATGAACGCGATTGGGGTTTATGGTCACATGCCTCTTGGCGGGAGATGGTTGTGGGTGGAAGTTATCTTGTCACTACCGCATTCTTTTCTTATGTAATGGGCAACCTAGGTAACGAATGCAGCACTTACTCCCGTGGCTTTATGACCTTAGCTGTAGGCTTCTTTGTTCCTTATACTGCCGTGCAATTTCCAAAGTTACAAAAAGCGAACGAAATCAAAAGTGAAAATTTAGGCCTATACAAGGCAATTAATCAGCAACTTGCAAAACTAGAAGAACAATACGATTTCTCCTCTGAAAAGACGCCATCTGAAGAAATGGTTTTGTTAACTCAATTAATTGGTGTTATTAACTCATGTTACGCACATAAACTTGTAGTTTGACTAAAAAGCATTAGAATTCCGCCCTTAATTTTAGGGAGGGAATTAAATGGATATGCTTGATCTTTATAGTGATTATTTGAT
>NZ_RZGQ01000258.1 GCF_003989735.1 Legionella sp. km772
AATTAACTAAAAATCAGATGAAAAGGCAATCTATTAAGCGGCTCAGAAAAAATGCTGGATGGGATGATTCTATTTTAACCACTATCTTATCTCAAAATTTTTCATGAGGTGACCCTGAATTGCGCTATCTTATTTCTGGGCCAAGGCCAGCGACCTTCTTTCGTGAGGGATTCATCATCAATATCAACAATAATCACTTTATTCACTTCTTTATAGGAGTGAGGAAATAAAGAAACGATGTGATCGTAGATGAAGTAATTAACACGAGTAATGATAGCACTCATTACTGGTACGTTAAAAAGAACCACTACTAAAACAAAAACAACACACAGGAGGCCCAGCAGTATTTGAATCCGTCTTGCAGAACGCTTTAGAGATCCATATAACTGCGCAATCATCTTCATCAATTAAACCACAGCGTATTTGATGCCTAAAAGGGTCTGATAGCTGCTAAAAATTCGGCCGGCATTATAGTATTGTTCTTCTAACCGCACGGTCAAGTCCTTATAGGTGTAAGCTAACCCGCCGCCAAAATGTACGCCATTTTTATCTAAATTTAACTGTGGAGAAATGCCATTAATTGCTATATTGACTAGCGGTCTACTGTTCTTAAAACTCAGCACTTGCACAAGACCAGCATTGATGAAAGGAATCCACGAGGGGTATTTTTCTAGAGTGTAGCCAAATTCGACATTTTCCATTAAAAACCAGGACTTGTTAGATAAAGGTTCAATTGTTTGAGTTGGGAAATTCGTTTGAAAGAAAAAAGAATAAGCTCCACTGTCTACTGTGGTATAAAGTATGCGTGCATTCGCATTCATCAACCATCTATTCCAAGTCTTGGTATACAAGCCCATAAGACTAACAAACCAGTTTGTACTATAGGTATTAGCATAGCCTATATGTTCATCTATTCAGTTTGAATTAATATCTAAAAAAGAAGTAATATTTACCTTATTTCGACCATAAGCACCCGAAAGATCCACAAAAAAATTAGGTTGAAATTCTTTAAGCAAATGGCCAAATAAGGTGTTATTCCGTATGCTTTGCACTGAGTGAGTTGGAAAACCCGGGTTAAGAAGGATCTGAGAGCCTAGTTGGGTTTCGACTCTAAAAAGAGCAAGGCCAGCCGTCAACCCCGGAAATAATTGAATATTATTCCCACCTACTGAAGCTAATTTTGAATAACCTTTATAGCTATTATAGTTTGTTCCTGTGGTGGAATTAAATTTAAAATCAGTATAAACCCCTAAAGCGCTAAGCCATAAATGACTCAATGGATTTTGCGCGCTTGCTGTTTGGGTGGTGAAATCCTCTTTTACTGGCGATAATTTATTTACCTCAGCACTCACTGCTTGTGAACTAACTAACACAACTATTGAACATAAAAGGCTAAATCTCATATCCCTATTCTCTGAAATAAAAAGCAATCCTATATCATATAGCAAATTTATATAGGAACAAGAATGATTTTGATAGAAGGGGTCTAAAATAAATATTAATTAGAATGAATTCCGTTTTTCCCTAACTATTTCTGCAGGATATTTATGATATGCTACTAAGCTCATCATAATTATAGGGAAATAGAATGATTTTTAAGCTGAGAAATACGCTCGGGCCTTTACTACTCATGGTAACATGCCCCATTTTTGTATTCCTTTTTTGGTATACGATAACCCAATTACAAGGCTCTATATGGGCTTTATGGGAATTGATCGAACAACAAGGCTTGTTGCAAACCATTTATCTTACCGCCAAACCTTATTTTTTCGGTAGTCCAACGGCTTGGTTCATGATCTTCCTTTTTATGGTTTTTCAATTAGGTTTATTACGGCTTCTACCCGGAAAAGAATTTAATGGGCCTATTACTCCTAAAGGCAATGTTCCTGTGTATAAAGAAAATGGGCCCCTAGCTTTTTTCCTTACTATGCTATGTTTTTGTGTTGCAAGCTTTGGTCTGCACCTTTTCTCTGCGGCTATTTTATATGAGCAATTAGGTGCTCTTTTTGGAGCTTTAAATCTATTAAGTCTAATCACCTGTGTATTTTTATATATCAAAGGCCGATTTTATCCCTCCACAACTGACTCTGGTATAACAAAAAATATAATATTTGATTATTACTGGGGCACAGAACTTTACCCACAGATCAAAGGTTGGAATATTAAGCAATTTATTACTTGTCGTTTTGGAATGATGAGTTGGGGCTTATTTTTAATTTCCTATTGTGCAAAGCAAGCTGAACTGGGAGCGGTCTCCAATTCAATGTTAATTTCAGTAGGATTACAGTTTGTCTATTTAAGTAAATTTTATCTTTGGGAAAAGGGTTATTTACGTTCCCTAGACATCATGCATGATCGTGCCGGTTTTTATATTTGTTGGGGATGCATGGTATGGGTACCTTGTGTATATACCTCACCCAGTATGTATTTAGTAACTCATCCTATTCATCTCAATAACCTATTAGCCCTAGTAATCACCGTCCTCGGTGTCGTTAGTATTATGATTAATTATTTTGCCGATAAGCAGAGACTTAATACGCGAGCCAGCAATGGCGAGTGTACCGTTTGGGGCAAAAAACCTGTTACTTTAGCAGTCCGCTATCATACGGAACAGGGAGAGGAAAAACATACTCTATTATTGGCTTCAGGGTGGTGGGGAGTCGCACGTCATTTCCATTATATACCAGAATTGACGGGAACTTTTTTCTGGTCAGTCCCTGCTTTATTTACCCATTTCGCCCCCTATTTCTACCTTGCTTTTTTAACCATTCTTCTGGTTGATAGAGCATTTCGAGATGATCAACGCTGTGAAAAGAAATACGGTGATTATTGGAAAGAATATTGTCAACTCGTGCCTTATAAAATTATCCCTTTCTTTTTATAAGGTTGAAGCGGATTAATTCGTTATCTCTCATCAGCTAGACTCCACGGTTTATCCGTGGAGGTAGTGCTTAAATTTTGAAAAAAGCCACAGGTAAACTCTATTAGAGATAAAACTTCTGTGCATTATAAGAGGATATTTTATTTGACCCTAACTCACTCATGTTACGCACGGTCAATTTTAAGCTGCCATATTTTTAAGCTCCTGCCAAGCAATCTGGTTCGCTCTAAGAATCAATTTGTACTTAATAGCAAAGTGATTTAAATGAGTTTTTAT
>NZ_RZGQ01000259.1 GCF_003989735.1 Legionella sp. km772
TGATTTTTTTGATGCAGTGTAATAATTTCGCTTTTTGGTCATTCTATTCCCCTCTTATATTAGAAGAATAGCTCTTAAAAATACCTTTTTTTCGTCTAAAAATCCGCGCCTATATCATACTACCCTTGTTGGACCGATTAAGGTAAAGCTCGTGTTTAGTTGTAATGAGATAGACTCTTATTTAATCACCCGCTTAGGCAGAGTAGATCATCAAGGAAATTATCACCTCTTATCAATGGGGCATTTTAGACCTGCTACTCGGACAATCGACTCTAGCCACAGCACCTCCTGTGAACTGGCTATTAATACCTCTGTAATCACTCCTCTTAAGCATCATGAGCAAGTGATCTTAGAATTTAGCATGACGCCCGCCGCCTCTTTTTTAAAGCAGGGAGAGCGGCTACTTTTTGAAATTGCCAGCCGCACCGATCAATTTCATATTGGAGTAAAAGAGGGATTTATTATTCCTTCTATGGCTGTACCTCCTTATTTTTGTCGAAATAAGCTCCATTATGGGGAAAATACTTATATTGAATTATCTTTTAAATAATCACGTTCTTAAGGTTTTGAATCTCCCCCTATGGGGGGCGCTCAATATTTATAGCAACCTGAGTTGTATTTTAGTAAGCTAGACGAATTCGGCTTCGTGTTTATGGAGTAAGTGGGTCTTCCTTTACTGACTCCTATTACCTTTAAATTAAAATTTATGAATAATCTTCCCAACCATTTGACCCATTTAATTAATGAAGCCCGCAGGTCGCTTCAAGAAATGAAGCTTACTTTACAGGAACTTAAACGAATTAGCAGCGAAGGTGATGATTCGTCGGCTGAAGATCAAATACTTACAATTCAACTGCTGTTACAATATCGTTTAAGTAACGAGGATGCATTGAGTATGGTATTAGAGATGGAGCATAATATACTCTTTTTTCTCGGTATTCAGCCACAACAGTCTGCTCAAATAAATCGTGAACGATTAGCTTATGCATTAGGTAATGAGGATTTAAAACAAATCTTAAATGTTTTATCCATATTAACCGGCTCTCTCTCCAAAATTATTAACCATTATAAAAGCCGTCATACCTCTTTTGCACTAAAACACCAAGAACCCCCAAAGCATCACCGCTTACTCAACGAGGTTTCAAAATTAACTACCCAACAAAAGCAATTTTCAGTAGTAGTGCAAAAACTTCATTTGGAAATAAAACAAATTTTAAAATTTCAAGCTGCAGGACCTATTTTTGATCATATAGCAGCACTTAGAGGTCCTATCTCACAGTTCCATCAAGCTCTTCTTCACGGCTTAGGGCAAGCAAAAGAACTTTATCACCAAGTAAATAAAACGCCAATCATCGATGTTCGACTCAATGACCTACTTAAACAAGCGCAAATAGCGCTCCAGTCGCTGCCCAGCACCTATAACCCCAAGCCCTCTAGCCCCCAAAAAGAAGCTGATTCACCCAATATTTCTGACCAATTAGAACAACGTGCTGCAGCAAAACGCTTAAGGCCTTTTTTTGGATAAGGCAATAGTGCTAGGGTTAAAGCCCACTTTAGACTTCGATCTTACAGGGTTTATCAACCAATAAAACGGTAAGGGCGCAGTTAAAATAAGGCTTAAAATTGACCAAAAACCAATTTAGGGTCGCCATACTGGGAGCAATATGTTATGGTGCATGCTCATTTGGATCTAAGGATAAGCATGAAATTGACCATTAAAACCATACAATATCTTCTTATTACAGTCTTAATATGTAGTTTAAGCGCCTGTGTAAAAACAGCTCCAGATATGCCTTCTTATACAGTGAGAGGAAAAACCTATACGCCGCTTAAATCTGCAAAAGGTTATAAAGCCCGGGGGCTTGCTTCTTTTTATGGTAAACGCTTCCATAAGCGTAAGACCTCTAATGGAGAACGTTACAATATGCACTCTTTGACGGCTGCACATCGAACCCTCCCCTTTAATACCCGAGTACGGGTTAAAAATATAAAAAATGGACGAACAGTAGTGGTTCGGATTAATGATCGCGGCCCCTTCCATAGTTCGCGGATTATTGATCTTTCTTATGGAGCCGCTCGTAAGTTAGGAATCACCAGTACTGCGATGGTGGAAATTCAAGCTCTAAATTAAAGATAAAACCAATTAACCTTGTATTAAGGCCTAGTCTTAATACGAGGCTCCCACACCTTAGTATTAGTTTTCATAACCGAACACGCTTCTACCACCATATAAAGAAGAAACCGTTTTTTCATGAGCAACAATTTCCTCTACGCTAGGACCTGCAATAACCGTGCTCTCTAATAAACGCGCCTGGTGATCAAGTCTTTTAATCGCAGCTAATTTTTCGCTCTGTCCTAATTTTGCCTTTTGCATGGCCGTTTTTAAAACACCGATAGTTTCATCATAAACCTTGATGGGAACAGGGAATGGATGTTTGTCTTTACCTCCATGGGCTAAAGAAAAACGAGCGGGATCGGAGAATCGGTATGGCGCACCATGGATGACTTCGGCCACCATTGCTAATGCTAAGACGGTTCTAGCCCCTACTCCGGGAGTTAAAAGAAGCTCAGGAAAATCCTTAGGACCGCATTCAATTGCAGCCGCAATAGTACCATGCAAGCGGCGTAAAGAAATATTTTCAGCACGCACCTCATGATGAGTGGGCATATCAAGGCAGGGTAAAACCAGTTGCTCCTTATTAATTATTTTGGCTTGCTGTTGAGACTTTTCAATTTTAGCAACTTCGCAAACGATCCGCTCCGGAGAAAGCGTTTTCAATAGATCAATTTGGGTTATTCTGGATAGCTGAGCCCTTTCATCAGTTAGATTAATAATATTACCTTGATAAAGGCCTTCAATAGCCTTGTGAGGTGCTTCAACAAAGTTATTTAAACCTTCAGACAACCAATGATAGCGACGAGCCTGTTTGCTGCTAGGATTCATTCCTTGTTGGATAATCGCCCATTTTCCATCATCAGTAACAATAAAACCATGTAAATAAAGATCAAAACCATCTTGCACCGCCGCACTATCTTAGCTAGGTCCGGGGATCTGGAACAAAATTCAGGAAAAATAAGAGCTATTCCCGGTTTGTTAGTTCATTCACCTTACTCTCAGAATGGCTTATCCACAAGTCCATAGGCCAGGAGAGC
>NZ_RZGQ01000026.1 GCF_003989735.1 Legionella sp. km772
TTTGATTTTTTTGATGCAGTGTAATAATTTCGCTTTTTGGTCATTCTATTCCCCTCTTATATTAGAAGAATAGCTCTTAAAAATACCTTTTTTTCGTCTAAAAATCCGCGCCTATATCAGACGTCATGTTACATTGGGCCTTGATCTTTCTAATTGTCGGACTTATAGCAGGTGCTTTTGGTTTTAGAGGTGTGGCCTCAACTGCTACCGAAATTGCTAAAGTTCTGTTTTTCTTATTTATAGTTGTTTTTATCGTACTTTTAATAATCAGTCTCTTAGGTGGAGGACCTGCTCCAGTCGTTGTCTCACCTTAATTTATCCAAGCGGATAACTACTTTGTATTGGTAGTTATCCTCCTTCTAATCCTAATCTATACTCTAAATAAGTAATCATGATGATGAGTAAATATGGACAAGGATTATCAAATCACGAATATGAACAGAGATGAAGTTGATCTTGCAATTGAGTGGGCGGCTGAGGAGGGCTGGAATCCTGGTTTACATGACGCTTCTTGCTTTTATAATGCTGATCCTAACGGATTTTTTGCGGGTAAATTGAACAATAAAATCATTGCCTTAGGCTCCGCAGTAATTTACGATGAGCATTTTGCTTTTTGTGGATTATACATAGTAGATAAAGCCTATCGGGATAAAGGATATGGGTTTGAACTAACCAAGGCTCGACTGGCTTATGTAGGCTCGCGTAATGCGGGTATTGATGGTGTATTAGAAATGTGCGATAAGTATCAAAACTTAGGTTACCAATTCGCACATAACAATGCACGGTTTCGCATTGATAAATTGGTGCTAAATCCCCCTCCTAGTTCTCATATTATTCCGGCTTCACAGCTAGATTTCTCTCAATTATGTGCTTATGATAAAAATCATTTTCCAGCCTCTCGCCCAACTTTTCTCCACTATTGGATTCAACAACAAGATAGTTTAACCTTAGGCTTTATATCTGATAATCAACTTAAGGGCTATGGGGTAATTAGAGCTTGCCGTGAAGGGTTTAAAATCGGTCCTCTATTTGCAGATAATCCTGAAATAGCTAATATCCTCTTCCAACATCTTGCTCAGTACGCAAAAGGACAATGTATTTTTTTAGACATTCCTGAAAATAATGTAGGGGCTATAGAGTTAACCCAACGTTATAAAATGGTTAAAGTCTTTGCTACTGCACGAATGTACTTAAAGGAGCAACCTAAATTACCCATTGAAGAGATTTATGGCATCACATCTTTTGAATTAGGATAATAATGCGCGATTTAATAGGCTATGGTCCAAATCCCCCAGCAATAGAATGGCCCAACCAAGCTAAAGTGGCTATTAACTTTGTGATTAACTATGAAGAAGGCGCGGAATTAAGTCCGGTAAATGGCGATGTTGAGGCTGAAACCTACGGGAGTGATTTTCCTTTCAGTAAAAAATTACCCGGGGAAAGAAATTACAGTATTGAATCTTTTTATGAATACGGGAGTCGAGTTGGGATCTGGCGTTTGATTCGTCTTTTTGAACAGAATAAAATTCCCCTCACTTTTTTTATCACGGGTTATGCTTTGATTCTCAATCCACCCTTTGCAAAATATTTAGAAACCTCGTCCCATGAAATCGCGGGCCATGGTTGGCGGTGGATTAATTATGCAAAGATAACGAAAGAAAATGAACGACAAGATATAATTCGCTGTATTAATACTATAGAACAATTAACAGGAAGAAGACCTAAAGGATGGTATACTGGTAGACGTAGTCAACATACACGAGAGCTTCTCTGGGATATTGGCGGATTTATTTATGATTCTGATTCCTACGCTGATGAACTTCCCTTTAAAGTGAATAATCAACTGGTAATTCCTTACTCCTTAAGTTGCAATGATTTTCGTTTCACCACCGCACCAGGATTCAATACTAGCCAGGATTTTTATCTACAACTTAAAAATAGTTTTGACTATTTATATCAAGAAAATCGCTTAGCTATTATGACGATAGGGCTGCATCCTAGACTTAGCGGTCAAGCCAGTCATAGCCAGGCTTTAAGTGAATTTCTAAGCTATTTAACATCTTATAAAAAAATATGGATTGCTCGACGCATTGATATTGCCAATTATTGGTTGTCGAAAGGTTTTTAGTGTATCTTGTTCCCCAGAGCATGAAATGAATGGACAGGGTGCATTCATTTCCCTTAATACATCATTAAGGGGGTCATTATCAGAGCCAAGTTATGAGTCATCTATTAGATCTATCACTACTTAAAAGAAACCGCGAATTTAGGTTATTGTATTTAGGGCAATTTATATCATTTATCGGTACTATGATAACTAGTGTTGCCCTGCCTTATCAAATTTACCAAATTACCCAATCAACCATGATGGTGGGTTTACTAAGTTTAGTACAATTAATTCCGCTATTATTTACTGCTTTATTAGGAGGTGTGTTCGCTGATCGCTACGATCGCAAACTGTTATTGATAATGAGCGAAATTTTGCTTGCTGTGTGTTGTATGTTTTTAGCATTTAACTCCTATTTATCTAATCCTAATATAATTAGTATTTTTATACTGGCCTCCTTTATGTCAGCTATTACAGGCTTACACCGCCCGGCCTTTGATAGCATTATACAGCAAATCGTTAAACCAGAAGATTATAAAAGTGTGGGTGCACTAGGTAGTTTTAAATTTAGTTTTTGCTTAATCATTGGCCCCTCTATTGCTGGGCTTATTATTGCAAAATGGGGAATTGTAATTACGTATGCCATTGATTTTATAACCTTTTTTGCGTCGATTACTAGTTTGATGCTCATGCACGATATTCCCAAACCTAAGGCTCAAGAACATCCATCTATTTTATTTTCTTTAAAACAAGGCCTATCCTTCGCATTTAATAAGCAAGAATTAATGGGTAGCTATTGTGTGGATTTCTTAGCCATGGTTTTCGCTATGCCTAATGCACTTCTGCCAGCTATAGCCCAGTATTATGGTGGGGTTAAAACACTAGGGCTTTTATATGCTGCACCAGCAGTAGGAGCACTATTGCTTTCGTTTGTGAGTGGCTGGACATCTAATATAAAAGCAGAAGGAAAAGCTATTGCAATCGCGGCAGCCTTATGGGGTATTTCCATTATCGGTTTTGGCCTATCAAACTCCTTATATGTAGCGTTATTCTTTCTCGCTTTATCCGGAGCTTTTGACACTATCAGTGGTATTTTTCGAAGCACGCTTTGGAATCATACTATACCTACCGAATTACGGGGCCGCTTGGCAGGGATTGAAATGATTAGTTATTTAAGTGGCCCCAAATTAGGAGACACCAGAGCAGGGTTAATTGCCTCAGGCTTTGGTATGACTACCGCCCTAGTTTCAGGGGGTATTCTTTGTGTGCTTGGGGTAGGCCTTTGTTGTGTATTTTTACCCAAATTTTGGAGTTATCACGCTAATAATAAATAGCCACCGAGGCTTAATTAATATAGCCTCCTTAAGCTAGATTAATCGGCGGTGCTACCCACACAGGCATCTCCTTCTTCTACCCCATCAACCCATGCTCTTAATTGTTTAAGGCGTTCTTTAGTAACTTGCTCTAAAAAATAACATTGGCACATAGGCATGACTGAGCCATAGTTTTGATAATATTCAGGTATGTACATAGAATCGGTATAGGCATCCCTAAAGGCAACCCACTTCCTTTGTGCATCTTTAAAATGATTAATAAACGTTTTATCCTCTTGATGATATGCTAATACTTGTTGATAGATTTGATTTAATTCTTTGTCAGCTTGTTTTAGCTCTTTACAAGCAGATTGATTTAATTCTGTCTGTGTTTGGGCTAAAGCATTAAGACTTAGTCCACATAATACTAATCCCAATCCCTTTCTCTTCATCATGATCCCCCAATTAATCCCCAACAATACTCGCTTTTTTCTGACTCTGTCCTACACCCTCATCCAAGCTAGCAGCTTCAGTCAACGCAGCTACATTCGCCTTAGTAAAGAAACCATCAAAACCATGACAGCGCTCCACATATTCAGTAATTAATATTGAATAGGTGGAATGTTTAGAAAAAATTTGTTTCAGATCAGGTTCATCCACACACTCGCCAAATACTTGAGCTAAAAAACCAATGGCAAAATCTGTTTTTAAAGTATTAATCACGTAATCAATATTTTTAAACCCACTTAGGTGATCGCCATCAATCACCTCATAAGCAATATGATGCATGCGTCTACCATAATTACGTACGAAGGTTTCAGTAGGCATTGGAAGATTTTCAAAAGAGTTAATCATGAAAGGTGTATTATTAGCTGTGAATACTTTGGCGGGTGATTTTATATCTTGCCCATGTAAGGCACGATTAACATTGGTGGATGAGTTCATATCTGTGATATTGTACGCACCCCAAAAATAGTAATTGGACAAACAAAGAAACTCTAAAATAGCATCTTCTCGTTCACCGGCTAAAATACGCGTCGCCATATGATCAATACCTTTAATTAGGCTCGCTGTTCCTAGGTCAATAGCTCTCTGCTCTACCTGGGCTAGCAACTCTTCCTCTGCTTTAGTCAGGTAAAAACGTTGCCCAAGTTCCAAGCGGTCGAAATCATAAATTGAATCATCCATATAACCTACACTGTTATAAGTAAAATCCGATAACCGAGTAAAATGGATATGTTTATTACAATAGAATTTATTTTCTGTTGTATTAGGATCTGCGAAATTAAAATCATGTGAAATTAAGGTTTGTCGTGTTACTTCTTTATTTTTACATTGATAAATTTCACCGACGTAACGAGCATTAAATTTAGCCCTCGCATTAGGATACATTTTATTTAAACGAGTAATATCGTCCCGAAAATTAGGATCTAGAGGCTCTAAGACAATAAAAACAGGGGTATTTAGGGTATTAACCAAACAATAAATCTTATGGGTTTGACTGATATAACTCGCTGCATAGCGATATGGAGTCATCGCATACAATTCTTGTAAATAAGCCAGGGCATCGCCAGTTTGCACCTGAACAACTATCCCACACATGTCACTATACAAATCATCCAAGCCAGAAGACTTTCTTCGTTCAAAGATTTTTAGTTTATATTCATTAAAATAATCAGAGTTTTGCTTATCACCTTTGGGGGTATAATCAAAAGGGTTAATCATAATAACACCTTAATAATGACGAATTTATTATCTAATAGACTAATTATATACCTTTATTGATTATTTATTTAAAAATAACTTAATTAAAATGAGGGAAAAAGTTACTCTAGGGAAACCATCATTACTCATTGAATAAAAAATAATTTATGCAGGCATTTTTTACCTCCATTCTTATTGTGGTCTTAGCGGAGCTTGGTGATAAAACCCAGCTGCTTGCCCTTGTCTTAGCTGTCCGCTTTAAAAAACCCTTACCGATTATTTTAGCAATCCTCTGTGCCACACTGATAAACCATAGTCTCGCAGGCTTTATTGGTGTCTGGCTTAGCTATTTAATAAACCCATACATACTACGCTGGATTGTAGCCATTCTCTTCTTTGGAATGGGGATATGGATGCTCTTCCCTGATCATTTAGAAGAAGATGAGCTAAGCATAAAAAATAATCTTGGTGTTTTTAGTGCAACCTTGATTGCTTTTTTTCTTGCGGAAATGGGCGATAAAACTCAAATTGCAACCATAGCCCTGGCTGCGCATTACCAACAGCCCTTATTAGTAATTACTGGCACTACCTTAGGCATGTTATTAGCAGATGTCCCAGCAGTATTCATCGGAACTTTTTTCGCAAAGAAAATACCAATCAAGTGGATACATCGTTGTACCGCTTTATTATTTGCAATGATGGGCATTTTAACATTAATT
Source organism: Legionella sp. km772 (assembly GCF_003989735.1). Taxonomy (GTDB): domain Bacteria; phylum Pseudomonadota; class Gammaproteobacteria; order Legionellales; family Legionellaceae; genus Legionella. Next base: position 5,844 of record NZ_RZGQ01000026.1, read on the forward strand.
TATTAAACTGGAGCTTTTATGTATCCAATTACGACAATTTCTACCTCATTTCTTAGCTTAATTTACCTTATTCTTGCTGTTAGAGTAGTTTCATTACGGCGCTTATATCAAATTTCAGTAGGTAGTAAAGGCAATAAGGGTCTAAAGATGGCTATAAGAGCGCATGGAAACTTCTCTGAATATACACCACTCACCTTAATACTTTGTTTATGTGCTGAAATAAATCATCTTAATTGCCTTGCCCTAACACTATTGATGAGTTTTTTTGTTTTGGGGCGATTGATACATGCACATGTATTTTTACATAATCCTAGGTTAATTAAATTACGTATTGTAGCGATGATGCTAACCTTTATCCCCATAGCTGGTCTTGCCCTTATTAATTTAAGTTCAAGCGTCCTGAGTTATTTTAAATATTGATTTAACCACTCAGTGTAACGCTTTAAACTATCCGAGATATGATGGGGAGTATTAAGCACATGATGCTCTTCAGGATAAATAATCAATTGAGCAGGCACATTAAGTGATTTTAGGGCTTGATATAACTGTTCAGAACCTTCGCAAGGAACATTAAAATCAAGCTGTCCACACAAAAACAAGGTAGGGGTTTTAATACGGTTTGCATTCATAAAAGGATAACTTAATTTTAAATAGGCTTGTTGATTTTGCCATGGCTTCCCTAGTTCTTGCTCATAATCATAGGTATATTGATCCACCCCGTAGTTTGCTAAAATGTTCCCTGTTGCTGCCCCTGAAATGGCAGCCTTAAAACGTTGATCACGCGCGATAATATAATTGGTTAATATGCCACCATAGCTCCAACCGCCTACAGCGATGCGATTAGGATCTAATATTCCTTCAGCACATAAATAATCGACGGCCTCTAACACATCTTTAACATCACGATTTCCCCAGTCAGCATAAATGGCTTTAGAGAAATCCAAACCCTTTCCAGAGCTTCCCCGGGGATTGGGAGCCACAACAATGTAACCATTAGCAGCAAACCATTGGAGTTCGAAATCAAAGGCGTGGCTGTATTGATCTACAGGACCTCCGTGGAGATAAATAATAGCGGGAGTTTTTTGGCCTTTGATAAAATTCCGTGGCTTTATTAATAGACCATCAATGACAAGACCATCACTATTCTTGAATGAAAAGTCTTCTGCGGGTTGAAATATAACCCTATCTAATAAACTCTTATTATGTTGGGTTAATTGACTTAAGGAGTCATTGAGCAAAAACAACTCCGGCGGATGCTGATCATCTGAACTGACTAAAATAATATTATCTTTATTTACCGTAAAATTTTGATCATAACGCAATCCTTTAGTTAACTGCTCTATTTGGCCAGTTTTTACCTTAATCCTATTCAAATAGGTGTTTTTATTTTGCTCCACTAAAGCATAGATGCTTTTACCATCGGCAGACCAATGTGGCTTAGAAAACCACCTATCGATGGGAGCAAGAAGTGCTTCTTGTCCACTATTAAGATCAACAACCGTTAATTGCGAAGGCGCGTAATAATACCATTTGCCCTCTTGAGTTCTTAAATAAGCTAATTTCGAACTATCAGGGCTCCAAGAAATACTAGAATCAAGTTCAGGGGACATATCACTGCCGCGATAATGGGTTATTTGCCGCTCTGAAGAGGATTGATGGGGTTGGATTAAATAAATATCATAGTTATAGTTGCGGTCAGGGTCCACCCCGCGTTTACTCACATAAGCTATATAATTACCGTTCGGGGACCAGGCAGGAGAAAACTCATCATGATTTCCTGTAGTTAATTGTGACATTGTCTTAGTTTTTAAATTATATAAATAAAGATGGTCCCTTGAGCCAGTTAAATACCCTTCCTCATCATCCTTAAAATCATAACGATTAATAACTATTGGATCTCCATCCTCGGTAGCAGTACTAGTGTCCTCTGCTATCAAAGCAAGCTCTTTGGAGTCAGGTGACCAAGAAAAGTCACTTATATCGGCATTAAAATGGGTAAGTTGGGTATTTTTACCCGTTTTAACCGTATATAACCAAACTTGGGCATGGTCACCTTGATCGGATAAATAAGCAATCCATTGCCCATTGGGGCTCCACTTAGGCAAAGTATTATTACCTTTCAAGGAAAAGGTTATCTGCTTTGTTTTTTTACTCTTAACTGAAATCAGCCAGAGATTAGTGCTGTCTTTATTAGTTTGTTGATTTAATCGATGGACAGAATAAACCACCCATTGACCATCAGGGGAAAGTTCCGGCTCGTCCACCTGTTGTATTTTATAAAGGTCCGTTAATAATGGAAGTCTTTTTTCTGCCCAAACCTGATTAAAAAAACCTAAAACCAATAAAAATCCCAAAACAATATAGCTCATTAGCATCCTTTGCAAACCACTGCTTATGATAAACAATATAGCACAATGAATAATTATTTATCTAAATTTATGAATAATAAAAGAGGATGATGTTTTTCTTAATGAGTGGCCTATCTCTCTAATTTTATAACGAGCCATCAAGCGCTCTTCAATTTGTGATAAAGGAACCCCTGTTGTTTCTGGAACAAAAAAATAAATTAATAAAAATGCAACACAACAAAATAAACCAAACAAAAGAAATGTATATTGATGTAAGGTTTGATAAACACTTAAAAAATTTAAAGAAATAATAAAATTGACAAGATATTGTATTACTGTGGCGATACTCATTGCTAATCCTCGTACCTGTATAGGATAGATTTCAGAAATGAGCACCCAAAATAATGAGCCTACACTGACACAATATCCGGCAACATATAAAGAAAAGAAAAATAAAACGCTAAATTTATTAGCGGAAGAGCCATTCAATAAAGCGGTAATAATGAAGAGACTTATAGATGCAAGTAGGGTTCCATTAAGCAATAAAAATCGGCGCCCTAGTTTATCTACACAAACTAAGGTGACAATAGTAAAAAGAAAATTAATAAATCCCAAACAAAAAGTCGCCAAAATGGCATTTTTTATTGGAAAAAAGCCTATTTGTGCAAAGAGCATGGGTCCATAATACATTATCGAGTTAATTCCTGAACATTGCTGCGCAACACCTAAAGCGGTACCTAACAGCACCACATATAGAATGGGTTTTTTCAACAAAGAGGATGCATCCACCTTTTGCTGAAACAGACTATGATTAAGGTTTTTAATTTCTGCCTCAATGTCATAATGTCTTGGTCTTATTCGCTTTAAGACAACTCGAGCGGAATCTATGCCCTTTTTTTTGACTACCCAACCTGGTGCATGCGGCACAAGATACATCCCAAGCAATAATACTCCACCAGGAATACTCGCTAGCAATAATAAAAACCGCCAACTGTGTAAGGAATAATCATGAACCATATAACCCACCAGATAAGCCATCGCTTGGCCGAAAGTGAGTGTTAAGCCATTAATTAACAACAAAGCACCACGTCGCTCCGGTATTGCCATTTCAGCAATAAAAAGTGGAGTAGCATAGGCGGCAACCCCAACACAAATACCAGAAAAAAAACGACCTACTAATAAGGTTGAAAAGGACGAAGATAAAGCACAGCCAATAATACTGACGATAAAACCTAAAGCTATCAATTGTAATAATAAACGTCGGCTAATGCGGTCGGCAAAAAATCCACTAATTGGAATGCCAAAAATACTTCCAAATAAACTAATGCTAATTACTTGCGACCATTGCCAATTAGATAAATTCAGCTCCTTAACTATTTGATCGTGTGCATCAGCCATTATGGTCGAGTCAAACCCTAACAAAAATCCGCCAAACCCCGCGATAATAGTAATCAAAACAATAAATAAATTAGGTTTTTCTTTCATAGATATTAAAAGCCATTCATATATTCGACTAATGCATCAGCTAAATGGCTTGCAGCCTTCTCAGTGCTACGAAGCCATAACTCAGGCTCGATAAGCTCCAGCTCGGAAACACAAAGTCTATTTTGGTTATCCCACATCACATCAACACGGGCATAAATAGGTAAAAAAGGCTTGCAACAATTAACTACATGTTCTGCAAATTCAATTTCATCCCTTGTTGGATAATAATTATCTACGGAACCCCCAAAATCATCTTGAACCCGAAAATCACCTTGCTTTGCCTTTTTTAATACTGCATGGCTGTATTTCCCTCCAAAGATCATAAAAGAGACTTCGCCTCGAGAGATAATCTGTCGTTGAAACTCTTGGAACAAAAGCGCCTCTTCAGCAATGAGTTGTTGAAAAATATCTTGGTAGTGCTCGACATTTGATTTATCGAGCAAATAAGTATGCCGAGCACCACCAGCTATGGCAGGTTTTAAAATAGCTTTATCCCAGGCAGAGTCATAGAATAAATCTTTAAGTAAAACTGTCTCCCCTTTCTCTAAAAAAAGGGTGGGTGGAATATTAATTTTTTTACTTTGCAAATGAAGTAAATAATGTTTATCCATATTCCATCGGATTATAGAATAAGAATTAATGAATTGAGTTTGGCGAGCCGCTTTACTTAGCCAACAATCAAACTCTTTAAAGCGATGAAAATAGTCCCAAATGGCACGAAAGAGTACAAACGAAGTGGATGCCCAGTCAAAGTCAGGCTCATCCCAAGAGCCTCGAGTAACCGTTAATCCTTTGGCTTCGAGAGCTTCTTTTAATAAGTTATCCTCCAAGAGAACATTCTCTACATAAGGCGTTAGCAGCTTCGGAGAAACGTATTCATTTTGAGTTAATAATAACACGTCAAAATTTTTTTTACTCATAGCCGCTTCCCTATTTTATTGTTAGCCTGACTGATGGATGCATCTGCATCTTATCAAATAAATGTGCTAAACTTAATTTTTTTCTCATGAGGTGCAATTCATGTTTCGAAATGCTATTGTCCGCACGCCTTCTTCTTCAATGATTCATGGATTAACAACTTCAGCTCATCTAGGGAAGCCTAATTACCAACTGGCATTAAATCAACACCAAAACTACATTAATGCCTTAGCCCAATGTAATCTAGAAATAACTGTTCTTCCGCCAATAGAACAATTTCCTGACTCATGTTTTGTAGAGGACGTTGCGGTACTTACGGAAACTTATGCTTTACTCACTAGACCTGGAGCTTCTAGTCGCCAAGGCGAGGTAAAAGAAATTGAATCCATTATTCATTGTTTTTTTAAACACCCTAATCGTATTACCCCACCAGCGAGTTTAGAGGGCGGGGATATTCTTCAAGTTGGAAATCATTTTTTCATTGGTTTATCAAATCGCACCAATGAAGAAGGCGCTCAACAAATGATGCGAAGCTTATCTCAACAAGGATATACTGCGTCCATAATTCCTTTAAAGGAATTCTTTCATTTAAAAACCGGCGTTAGTTATTTAGGTGAAAACACCATTTTAGTTTGTGGCGAACTCATTAATCACCCGGCATTTTCTACTTTAAAACAAATTATCATTGATCCCTATGAAGCGTACGCTGCCAATTGTATTGCGGTTAATGGGACGGTTCTAATAGCTCAAGGTTATCCGAAAACAAAGAAAGCGATACTAGATCTCGGCTATCCGGTTATAGAGCTTGATATGAGCGAGTTCAGAAAAATTGATGGTGGATTAAGCTGCCTTTCGTTAAGATTCTAATGAGAAACAAACTATCTGTCCTAAGTTTGGGTTTACTCACCATAGGTTCAGTAGACAGCATTAGAAATCTCCCTGCTGCGGCTTTAGCGGGAAATTACCTACTGCATTATTTTATTTTAGCCCTCTTCTTATTTTTACTGCCTTGTGCACTCATTTCTGGATGGTTTTCCCAACAATCGCATCAAGGTGTTTACAGCTGGGTAAAAAGCGGGTTAGGAAGACAACCTGCCTTCATGGCCGCATGGTTTCAGTGCTTGCAGAATGTTTTACTTTACCCAACCTTACTCAGTTTTATTGCAGGAGTTATTCTCTACCTCGTAGCACCTGAGCTAACGGAAAATAAAAGTCTCATATTCTTCATTATTGTCGGTATTACCATAGGTTTAACGCAAATTAATTTACGAGGCATTCAATTATCAAACCGCGTTAATACTTTTTGCACCATAACCGGTCTTATTGTGCCCTTTATTCTTATCTTAATTATTGGAGTTTATTGGTATTGCTCTCATGATTTTTCAGAAATTTCTCCACCAGCTAATCAAAACTCTTATTCTTGGTCCTCGTTGACAGCAATAATGCTCTCTTTTTGCGGTGTTGATTTGGCAGCGGTGCATGCAAAAGAAAGTCAGGCGAAAGCCTACCAACACTCTCTTATTTTTTCTGTATCGCTAATTTTTTGCTCTATGCTTTTCGGTTCTATGATTTTTGCAATGATTATTCCTCCTGCCCAATTAAATTTTATCACAAGCATTCCTCAGTTAATTCATGTTTTTTTTAATACAATTCACGCAAGTATTATCGCTCCTTTTATTAATGGCTTGATTGTTCTTGGTTGTATTGGGGCAGCCAATAATTGGTTAATTGGCCCCATAAAGAGCTTAGGTTTTGCGGCTGAGGAGGGTTTTTTAGGCGGCAAATATAGACAATTAAATAATCAAAATGTACCGAGCACTCTTTTACTCATTCAAGCTCTATTTATAATCACTATCAGTGCTTTATTTTTAATTGTCCCATCGATAAATACCTCCTATTGGATAATGTTAAATACCGCCACCCAGATTTATTTATTAATGTATTTATTATTGTTCATCAGCGCCATAAAAGTTGCTATAAAAAAGAAAGGAACTCTCCGGCTAGTGATTATAATGGCTTCAATGCTTGGATTAATAGGTATTAATATCGCATTAGTAGTGAGCTTTGCCCTACCCCCTACCCTGCAAATCGGCTCGCAAAAACTCTACAGTATATACAGTGGGCTGTTTTTATTCTTTATGATTATGCTGCCATTTTTACCCAAACTGTTTACTTATAAACGAGCTTTAACAAATTAAATTTAACTATCAAAATTAGAGCTATACTTTTTTTATGATACCAAGCGCTTGAGAATCTCATGAAAGTTTCACGGACGATGATGAATAAAGCAGTAGAAGCTCAAATTATTTCAGAGGAACAGTCTGAGCGTTTATTGCATTTTTTAAAAAACCTTCCAGAACAAGGCCCTACATTTAACTTAACCAATGTACTCTATTATTTTGGCGGGTTAATAGCGATCGGGGCAATGTCTATTTTTATGGGCTTAAGCTGGGAGTTATACGGCCAAAGTGCTGTTTTTCTGCTCTCCCTATCCTACTCCGTACTTGGACTTGCTTTAGCCCATAGGTTTCGCAATAAACATTTAGATATACCGGCAGGAATTTGTGCCACCTTTACAATATGTTTAACCCCACTGACTATTTATGCTTTTCAGAAAATGATAGGTTGGTGGCCTGAAGACGATCTTAAATACTATGAGTATCACTATTACATCAAATGGTATTGGCTTTACATGGAATTTGGTACTTTAATCGTAGGTATTATTCTTGCTTGGATCTATCGCTACGCTTTTATGGTCATGCCCATTGCCGTAACTCTTTGGTACATGTCAATGGATCTTACCAGTATGTTGAATAACGGTACTTATGATTTTGAACTCGCCGCCCTTGTATCTATGTATTTTGGTTTAGCTACGATTTTAATTGCATTTTGGGTAGATATTCGATCACTTCATTCCAAAGATTATGCTTTTTGGCTTTATATATTTGGAGTGATGGCTTTTTGGTGCGGGCTTTCATCGCAAAGTTCAGATAGCGAATTATCGAAGTTTTTCTATATGTGCATTAATCTAATCATGATCTGCGTAGGTGTTCTTTTAAACAGAAAAGTTTTCGTTATTTTCGGTGCATTTGGCGTCTGCGGCTATTTAGGACATCTAGCCTACCGAGTATTTGAATACAGCTATTTATTCCCGATAACCCTTACTCTTATTGGTATAGGTATTATTTATCTAGGTGTTTTATGGCAGAAGAATGAAGCGGCGCTAACTCATCAACTACGTGCACTTCTTCCCAAGCCCCTAAGAGAACTCTTGGAAGCCCGAGAAGAATAAAGTTCATAAAATGCTCTGCTCGCTAAATGCCACTTAACGCTTTTAACTCATTTTTAATAATAGTTAAGTGAGTAATATAGAGTTTAGCCAGCTCAGGATTATAAGCCACTTTCGAAAACTTACCCCAAACGATATGCGCTTCAGATTTATCAGTAGGATTATACATCCACGGTTCTGAATATCTGTCCTTCAAAAAGGCAATTGACATATCATTTAAACGAATAATTACTTCAGTTAAGATTTTTTTTGCCTCCTCGGCATTCTGATATACCGATGCGGCTCCTAAAATATATTCATGATAAATGGCAGCAATATCATGCGGATCAGCATCTTTTAAAAGATCAATCGTTATTTTTTCTGAAGGCCAGCGAATAATCGGGACTTCATAAAAGCCATATAGCTCTCTTATTAAAGGCATAGGATTCGTAATACTATCCCCCATACTTTCATTGTCGATTAAAGAAAAATGGTTAGTTTCCCCATCATAAAAAGTGTTTTCGGGATGTAGATCGTCATGAATTACTGATACTAGGTTTCGTGGTGTTGTAAAGCGCTCAGTGCCCACAATAGTTTTATGCAACTCACTTGTTTGCTGTCCGATGTGATAAAAAATGTTTTTTAAACTATTGAGGTCTTTATGCTCTATCAGCTCAGCTGTCATTATCTTAAATAACTCTTTTCCTTGGGCTGCCTCCAAAATAGCAAAATAGTAGGTCTTTCCATCATTACTTACTTTATAAGAATTAATTAACTTACTTAAGGTAATGGTAGCTGCTCCTGGATTATTTTGAATCTCAGGAATTTTTGAATAGTGTTGTAAATTATATAAGGCCTCAGCTTCATTTTGCGTACCCAATCCTTTAAGCACAAATTTCATTTGATTATCAATAAATATTAAATAAATAAAATGGTTGGTAGCTCCAGCATTTAATTTCTTAACTGACACGTCTTTTGCATTCAATCCATTTTCTGCAGCAAAACGCTTAGCAACATAGAGGGCTACATCTTGGCTCCATACCTTAGTAACTTTAGGAGTAACATCGCCAAAATCATAAGGCTCAATGACTGCAGCACAAGAATTTTTTATTGAGCCAAAGAACAGAAGCAGAGCAATAAAGGTATAATTTAGATAACTACGAGTCTTGAAAAAATTTGAAAAGTACAATTTATTCACCTGAAGGTTTAATAACGAACAAATTGTACTGCAAATACCACCTCAAAAGCAATAAAGCTATATAAATTGTCTTTGTACGGTCAGCGATAAACTCTTAAATACGGATAAAAATTTTTCTTTTATATAGAAAGAAGACTATTAAAAAATTTAATAATAAAAAGCTTAAAGCATAAAGTAAGACTGCATTTTCCGGGCTGAAGTCATTGAATAGAAACTGGGTAATTATATCTTTTAGGTTTGTTTCACTTCCCTTATAAATAAACTTAATTTTAAATTGTGCTTTTAAAAATAAGACATGTACAATAAAAGCAAATAAAGCATTCATGCCAAATATTTTAAAGGGTAAGGCCCAGCGTTGATAGTCCATGATATCAATCACTAAAAAACAAGCAGCAAAGATCAATAAAGATATACCCCCAGACCACAGCACATAGGAGCTACTCCAGAGACTTTTATTGATAGGAAAATAAATATTCCACCAATAGCCCCCCAGCATCATAATTAGGCCCAGAACACAAAGTAAATAGAAATTTTTTAGTTTATTTTCCTGTTCTCCGATTAGTATATGCCCAGCAAACATCCCCAATAAAGTGGTTGCAAGTGCTGGAAAAGTACTTAAAAAACCCTCAGGATCATAAGTTTTATTAAGCAAATGATTAGGTGAAAAAAAGAGTTGATCCATATACGCAACCCAAGATCCTGCGGGTGTTAATTGGTTTACTCCTCCCAGAGGAACAGCAACTTGCGTCATTAAATACCAATAAGCAATAATAATAAATAAAAAAATCCCAATTTGGGTTTTTAAACTGGAGTTAAGAAAGATAAGAGAGCTAAGCAAATAACAAACGGCTATTCTTTGTAAAATACCATAGAATCTAAAGGTCTCTAAATGGATATTCCAAGGAAAAACTGCCAATAATAATCCCAAAAAGAACATAATCAAACTTCGTTTAATAACACTTTTATAAACATTGCCTTTTTTCTCTAAACCCAAGTGACGCTGTAAGGAAATGACGGCCGTTAAACCCACAATAAATAAAAATGCCGGAAACACTAAATCAGCTAGGGTAAACCCATTCCAATCCGCATGGAGCAACAAAGGATAGGCTAAAGTATTTTGAGAATTAACAATGATCATTAAAACAATGATTAAGCCACGAAAAACATCTAGGGATAAAATACGCTTGCTAATTGGGGTCATTAGAAATTATTACCTTTTCTATTGAGTGCTTTTAAGCAAAAATGCAACAGCTTCATCTTGCCTTTAATTCAGCACCGCTCTGATCATATTATTTTTAAATTACAGATTACAGCATTTGCATAGGTCGAACCGGTATTTAGATTATCGATTATTTGATCATTAACTTTGCTAAGTTGTCCTTTTCCTAGGTAAAAGAAACGATAGCCACATTCTAAAGGCATAGAGCCAAACACCTCACCTACTTGAAGCCCAGCACCCACGGTAGCGCTAAAAGTGGTAGTCGTGTGACCAGTGAATACATAATCTGGTATAGTGATTCCGTCAAGGGGATTTTCAATAAAACCATTTGTTTTAATAAAATTTGGGCCAATACCAGCATCAACAGTTAAAGATAAGCGCTCAATAGCTAACTTCGTTGAGGTTTTAGCAATAGCAAAGAGAGGAAAACTAGTCGTATTATACTTATAAGATAAATTAGTGAATAAATTTTCTTGGACAACAACTCCAGAAACTGAAGTTTTAGGAAGGTAAAATGCATTTATTCCATAACTAAATTGAGTCCGTTTGAAATTATGGCCATCTAGATAATACCCTATACCTATAAGGCCATTGGATCTTGTACTTTTGTTAACCCTAAATTCATCGCCAATAAGATCAGCAATATTTACATGTTGATTTAATACTGGTTTAGCCCAAAACCCTCCTGCTTGGAGAATAAAATGTCCGTAGTTCCATTTGGGAAAATTCAAGGATTCCGAATGATCATTTGCCGCATAAGACAAACTTCCATTGAGCATTAACAAAGTTAATAAGAGGTTATTTTTCATAAATTCTCGCCATATTCCACAATTATTAAATTATCTTAAATTAGGATTACCAATTAAAATTCCAGGTTGGCCATTTACAGATAGATACCGGTGTTTTCTCATAGCGGTGATTAGGTCACCCCAGTAATGTAAAGTTGCAGGTCGGTAGATGAAACTTTAAATAACAGGCCCGCCCTTGCCTGCCTATTAAAATTTAAAATAAAGCCTATTCTAGTTATTAGCGCTTTGATTTTTTTCATTGGGTTAATCATCCTTAATAATTCCAATTCAAGGAGCATCCTGTCGTGGTTATTTTTTATTGGATTTAGATTATGTAAATTTGCCTTAATATAAAGTTTTTTAATGTTGTTTAAAGACAGATAAAGACAACATTTATAGCATATTAGATATAAAAGAAGAATCAAAAGTTAGCATTAGAATTAACTATCTACTTGGACATGAATATCTCTAGCATCGGATAATCCACGATCATCCACCACTCGTATAGTAAATTTGCCTGGTTTCGCCTGCCAAAGATAAGATTCATCACTGCTTGTTTTGGCGATGAAGGTTTCATTAATAAACCAATACAAATGAGCCACACCAGCATCCGTTACTGCTGTCAAAGGTATTTTATTATTTATTGTAGAGCTAGCTCGAATTATATAACTAATTCCTGCTTGTGGTGAGGAAATTTGTGGGTTCATCCCATTACCAGATAAAGCACAATCGGGTTCGAAAAATGGAGGGGTATGTCTTTGTATACCAGCACGACGAAAAATTCTTAATAAGTCAGAAGGCCAGAACTCAAAGATTTCAAAACGCGTAAATTCATTCACATGACAAGTCCTTAATCCTGTTTTACTGTTAATGGCCACCTCACGAAAAATAGTATCTGTTTTAATCGGTGATTTACCAGGAATAAACCAAGTCCATTCTCTATTCGTACAGTAGCGTGTGGGTAACATCCCAGAGGCTTTACACACTTCAATTTTACGAAGGTTCATCAATTCCGGGTGTTTGTTAATTTGCGCTATGGGTCCTCGTTCATGTTGAATAGCATCAATGAGTTCAAAAAACAGAGGTGCCGCAAGGTCTTTACCAACAAAAGCAGGATTAGCTTTGTTATCAAAATTACCAATCCATACACCTAGGGCATAGGGACCAAAAGTACCGACAGTCCATGCATCACGATAGCCAGAGGAAGTTCCAGTTTTCCAAGATACGGGCATGGACAAGGCATTTTTATAGGTATAATCACTATTAGGATTATTTTGGAGCATGTCTAACACTAGGAAGCTCGCTTCTCTACTTAACAAACGTTTACCTTTATTTTTTTCTTGGCTGTTTAAAGAATGAATTGGATACCATACCCCATCATTAAGTAGCATAGCGTATAAACTAACAAGCTCTTTCATTGTTAATTCAACCCCGCCTAAATTAAGCGATAAACCATAAAATGACTCCGGTTTCAAATGGCTGACTTGAGCTTGCTCCAGTAATTGATGTAAAGATGGATTATTTAATTGACTTGAAAGATATATAGCAGGGATATTACGACTTAACACTAAGGCATCCCTAGCCTTCACCGGCCCCATAAAATCATAATCAAAATTTTCCGGATTATAGCCATTAAAACTATGCGGAACGTCTTTTAAAACTGTATTCGGGTGTATAAGGCCTTGATCAAGCGCTAGACCATAAATAAAGGGCTTTAGTGCGGAACCTGGCGAGCGTTTTGTTTCTATGCCATTGATTTGGCCACCAATACTCTTATCAAAAAAATTAGCCGAACCCAGCATACTTTTGACACTCATATCCCGGGTATCGACTAATAAAATGGCTGCGTTATAAACGCCTAAATTCTTTTTTCGAGCTAAATAACGATGCGTAATGCGCTCAACGATGGTCTGGGTTCTTGAATCCAAGCTCGTTATTATCTCTTGTTCATTAAAATTATTTTTTAATACAGCATTGACTAAATGTGGCGTACGAAAAGGTAATTGATTTACTTGATACATCACTAGCGGCAAACTAAAAAGAGTTTTTTTGTTTTGATCTTGCGGGTATTTAGCCAACCAACGCGTGAATAACAAATCTCTAATTTCCTTTAATTCATTATTTTGAGGCGTGCGCTTATTGGGATTTTGAGGAATTATACTTAAGGTTAAGGCTTGAGGCAGGGTCAGTTTTTCTATGGGGTGATGAAAATAAACGAGGCTTGCCGCGCCAACACCCTCAATATTCCCGCCATACGGAGCTAAATTTAAATAAGCCTCTAAAATTTCCTTCTTGCTGTAATGTGTTTCTAATTGCAAGGCCCTAACAATTTGTTCCAATTTTCCCAAAGCTTTTTTAGAGTTAATACCAAAGCGAATACGGGCCAATTGCATCGTAATAGTCGAGGCACCAATTTTTCGGGATTGAATAACATAGGTATGCCAAACCGCTTTAACTAAAGCGAAGGGATTAATACCGCTATGCCAGCGAAAATATTGATCTTCTTGCAATAAAGTTGCGTTAATCAATTGTTGGGGTATTTTATTTATAGGCGTAAACAAGCGATATTTATCATCCTTACTCAAGGTTAGGCGTAGTAATTGTTGTTGATCATCATATACTGCTTTAGAAAAACTATAAGGACCAAGCAAAGAGGGTTTAGGCATAAAAAATAATATTAGGTAAGCACTGACAAACAGTAAAACAGCGATTATGCTTATTAACTTAAGACTTTTTTTCATTGGCCCAAATATAGTTTTAAAAAAAGAGTTAATTATATTCAATTTTAATAATCTTTACATTAAAATAGCTCGGCTTTTGGTGAAAAAATGTCAAAATGGCAAATGATTCACACAAAATAACCTATAACTATCCCATGTGGAATAAATCATGAACAGCAACTCGCAAAATTCTTTGCTAAAAAAAATTGGCTCCGTCTTTTCTACACTTTTTGGAAAAATTAATTGGAGTTGCCCACCCTGGCTTAGTTATTTAAAAAATAAATCTCAGAGCTCACCAAAAACATTTTGGAGCAGTATTTCACTCGTTATAGTTGCCATTTTCGCTTTGGTTTACACTCTTAACTGGTATAAAAATTTACCCGAACCGATTTATATTACTCCCTCCATAACTGTTCCTGCAATTACTGCAAATGAAGAGGTTTTGGTTCCTAATCCCTTAATTATTAACTTTGGGATGCAAGATGAAAATGAAGATGAAGAAAGCGGTTTCAAGCCAAAATCAGTAGCCCCTATCAATCTAATTGGCAAAGTTGTTAATGAAGGGATAGAGCTAAGTCCAAAGATAGAGGGGGAATGGCATTGGGAAACGGACAGTCAGCTAATTTTTATTCCTAAGGAAGATTGGCCGGCAGGACAAAAATTTACTATCCATACCACTACTAGTTTCTTTAGTGCTCAAACTATTTTAAAACATTATGATTTTAGTTTCTCAACCATTCCGTTTGCTGCGACCATTAAACAATTTAAATTTTATCAAGATCCAGTTGATGCAGAAAAAAGAGAGGCGGTTGCAACCATTGAATTTAATTATCCAGTTAACGAAGAAACATTAAAGAAATACACTACTTTAATGTTTCAAGCAATAAAAAAAGGAGCTTTAGATTTAAATGCAGAGGAACTTAAATTCGCTTACAATTTTGATGCGAACAAACGTGTTGCTTACTTACACTCAGACACTATTAAGATCAAAGACGTTGAGCGTTATTTGCGTCTTAATTTAGGAAAAAACATTGCAGCCACAAGTGGCGCCGAATTAAATAGAGAGCAAAGCCAAAATCTTTTAATTCCTGATAATACTACCTTCCTAAAAGTGGTATCCGCATCGGCCTCAATTATAAGAAATGACAAAGACCGTCCTGAACAAGTACTCACCGTAGAAACAACTCTAGGTGTAAATGAAGCTGATTTTAATAAATCCGTCCACATGTATCTATTACCGAAAGATCTTCCAGCTAGCCGAACACAGGAAAGCATACCCAATTATAATTGGCAAAATCCTGGTGAAGTAAGCGAGAGTGTTTTAGCTTTATCTACCCCACTTAATAAAGTGGCTATTCCTGCAGAGCATAATTACTCGACCTTACACAGCTTTAAATTTGCGGCTCAAACACCGCGGTACATTTACATTAAAGTAGATAAGGGTATGAAAGGTCTTGGCGGCTTTAGTCTAAATACTAATTATGCGAACATCATCCCCGTACCCGAATACCCCAAAGAAATTAGTTTTTTACATAAAGGCTCCTTACTTGCTCTAAACGGGGAGCAAAAATTGTCAGTATTAATACGCGGAGTTCCAGCAGTAAAATTTGATTTCGCTCGTGTTCTACCCAGCAACATCAATCAATTGATAACCCAAACCCAAGGCGATTTTAATAATCCATATTTTATTAACCCTACATTTAACCAGCAAAATATAAGTCAAATATTTTCTGATATCCAACAGTTCGATACCAGCGACTTGACTAAACAGCAATACACAGCACTAGATTTAGGAAAATATCTATCGGTTCCCAATGAAGATAAAAACTTAGGTCCCCATGGGTTGTTTTTATTACAAGCTACTGGGTGGGATGTAAACAATAAATCACCACTTGACGCAAAGGCTAGCCGCCTAATCTTAATTACTGACATGGGTATGTTGGTAAAAGATAATAATGATGGTAGCCATGATGTTTTTGTTAACTCGATTAGTCAAGGCACTCCGGTTGTTGGAGCAACGCTTACTGTTTTGGGTAAAAACGGCCTCCCCATTATATCACGGGTTACTGATTCACAAGGAAGGGCAAATTTTCCAACACTAAAAGACTTTGTAGAAGATAGAGAGCCTGTTGTTTATTTAGCAAGCCTTAATAACGATGTATCCTTTATCCCTTTTAATAACTACAACAGACAACTGAATTTTTCCAAATTTGATGTTGGTGGCATTTACTCAAATTCACAAGACTTACAGAGTTTAAGTGCTTATATTTTCTCTGATCGAGGTATTTACAGACCGGGAGATACTGTTCATATCGGGATGATCGTCAAACAAGCTTATGCTCAACCTCAGCCCGCTGGTTTGCCCTTACAAGTGACCGTGCAAGATCCGAGAGGCGCCACGATTAAAGACGAAAAAATCGCATTAAATGATCTCGGCTATATGGCGCTTGATTTCACCACGAATCCAAACTCACCAACTGGTCAATACACGATTAACTTATACGTGGTTAAAGATGATCACTCACAAAACTATCTTGGCTCGGAAACAGTACGCGTTGCTGAATTTCTACCTGATAGATTAAAGATTAATTCTCAATTTAGTCCAAAACCTTCAGAAGGCTGGAGCTCACCTAATGATCTAAAAGCACAAATATCGCTGTGGAATCTCTATGGTGCACCAGCAACAGATAGAAAAATAAGTGCAAAAATAATTCTAAATCCAGAAACAATCCAATTTGATGAATATCCAGATTATGTATTTTATGATCCTTTATTCGACCCCAAAAAACCGGCTAAAGTATTTACCGAAGATTTAGCTGATGAACGCACCAATGACAAAGGGGAAGCGGAATTTGCGCTTAATCTTGAGCAATATGAAAAGGCGACTTACCGTTTGACTTTTTTTGCTGAAGGCTTTGAAGCTGATGGTGGACGAAGTGTTACAACCCAATCGAAAACCTTAATTAGCCCACTCCCCTATTTTGTAGGCTATAAAGCAGATGGTGATTTATCATTTATTAAACAAAATACCACTCGCACGGTAAATTATATTGCAATTAATCCGCAGTTATCAAAAGAAGAAGTCAAAGATCTAAAAATTCAATTAATTTCACTACACCCAATTACAACCTTAGTGAAGAAACCAGATGGTACTTATCAATATCAATCTGTTATTCAATCTACTGAAGTAAGCACCCAATCGTTCAGCATTGATGAGCAAGCAACCTCCTATACCATTCCAAGCGCTAACATTGGTGATTACAATTTAAATGTTTTAAATAAAGATAATACAATATTAAGTCAATTGAAATTTAGTATTGTTGGTGCAAGTCAAACCCCTTTAGCTAAAAATGCCGAATTATCCATTAAATTAAATAAAGAGGAATATAAGGCTGGTGAAGATATTGAATTACAAATCACCGCTCCTTATACTGGTTCAGGTTTAATTACTATTGAGCGTGATAAAGTTTATGCATCACAATGGTTTAAAACCAGTACCACTAACTCTGTACAAACTATCCATATTCCCGCTGATTTCCAAGGCGATGCTTATGTAAATGTTGCCTTTATTCGGGATTGGGATTCCCCTGAGTTGTTTGTAAGTCCGCTAAGTTATAGTGTGGTTCCCTTTACCGTAAATCATGATGATCATGATATTAAAATAGATTTGCAAACAGCTTCAGTAGCCCGTCCTGGAGAAGACTTCACTATCAATTACCATACTGATAAACCCGGGAAAATTATTGTGTTTGCCGTGGATGAAGGTATTCTTCAAGTAAGTCGCTATGTTACTCCCGATCCCCTTGCCTTTTTCTTCCAAAAGCATGCTTTAGAAGTATTAACTCAACAGACGGTGGATCAAATTTTACCTAAATTCATTCAAGATAGAGAACTCTCTGCTGTAGGTGGAGATGATGGCTCTGATGACATGGCAAGCCGTTTAAATCCATTTAAGCGTAAAACCGATGCACCAGTTGCCTATTGGTCGGGAATCATCGATACCGATACCACCGATAGGCAATTAACTTATAAGATACCTGATTACTTTAACGGAAAAATTAGGGTAATGGCCGTTGCTGTTGCTACTGACTCCGTAGGCTCTGAGGAAACTTCAGCCGAAATACGCGGTGATTTTATTTTAAGCCCAAATGTCCCCACCTTTGTGGCACCAGGAGACGAGTTTGATATTTCCTCAAGTGTAGCCAACAATCTTAAGGATTCAGGAGATCATACTCAAATAAAGGTGATAGCGACTACATCCCCTGAGCTGGAGATTCTTGGCGAGTCACAACAACAAATAGAAATTGCTGAAGGTCATGAAAAAACAGTTCATTTCAAACTTCGCGCTAAGTCTAAACTTGGAAACGCTACAATAAACTTAACGGCTCAGTCGGGGGATAAATCGACCTCACTCGACTCCACCCTAAGTGTTCGTCCGGCTAATCCAAAGATGACGGTAATTGATAGCGGGCAAGCATCAACAAGCTTAAAGCGCTTGAACATCATCCAAACCTTATATCCAGATTATCGAGTGGTTGATTCAACGATGTCTACCAGCCCCTTAATCTTAGTATTTGGTTTGCAACGTTATTTAGATAATTATCCTTATGGATGTACTGAGCAATTAACAAGTAAGGCCTTGCCCTTATTAGCAATGGGTAATCAAGCTTGGTTTAGTCAGAATAAGAACCAAATTATCGAGAAAATGAAGGATACTGTTCAAATGCTCGGACAAAGACAAATGTCTAATGGTGGATTTAGTTATTGGCCAGGGCTAGGAGAAAATAGCGGCAATGCCTTTGCATCAGTGTACGCAATGAATTTCCTCACCGAAGCAAAAGAACAAGGATATAATGTACCTAATGAGTTGTTTTACAATGGCATTAGTTACTTAAAAGACCTGGCAAGTCAAACACCAACCGATATGGATAAAGCGAGAGTTCAAGCTTATGCTATTTATATACTTACTCGCAATGAACTAGTTACTAGTAATTATCTTGCTAATTTGCAGTTATATTTACAGCAAGATAGTTCTAAAGCCTGGCAAAAAGATATTACTGCAGCCTATATTGCTGCCTCTTACCAGCTCTTAAAAAGTGCTGATGAGGCAAACAAATTAATAGGATTGTATGAGTCCAAGAATACTAAAGGATCTAGTTATGATTTTTATAACAATCAAACCAGCAATGCTCAATATCTCTATCTTGTCGCAAAACACTTCCCCAATTTGTTGTCTCAAGTAAGTAATAAATTACTAATGCAACTTGTGGAGGCGATGAACAGTGATGAGATGAACACCGTTTTTGCTGGTTATACCAGCATGGCCCTAGGAACATACCAACAACACAATGGGATGACTAACGCACCCTCACTATTTATGACTGAACTCTTAGCTAATAACCAAGAGAAAAAGATAGAAAGTGAGAATGGCAACTATCTTCATTTATTTGTCGGAAATGACGTAAAACAGTTACAGCTTAATAATCCACAACAATTGACCTATTTTTATCAATTGACTCAATCTGGTTTTAATAAAGCTTTAGTGAAAGATCCTCTAAAAAAGGGTATTGAAGTTTATCGTGAATTTAGAGATGGTCAAGGCAAAGTACTTACAAGCACCACTTTAGGTAGTGAAATAGAAGTACATATTCAAATTCGAGCGTTAAATAATGACTACATCTCTAATGTGGCTATTGAAGATTTGCTACCTGGGGGTTTTGAAGTGGTACGAGACTCAATCAAAAATGACCTTATGAACTTTATTGATGTAAGGGAGGATAGAGTGAACTTCTTCGGTGGAATCAGCTCAACAGTAACTGAGCTAGTGTATAAAATAAAAGCTGTTAATCCAGGCAAATATATTGTTCCACCCATTTACGCAGAAGCAATGTACAATCCCAGTGTCCAAGGCCACGGTATTAGTGGGGAGATTAGTGTTGTAGATAGTAAGTAGCTTAAGCCCTGATTGAACCTGCGGTCGAACTTAGGTTCGACCCAAGTTTACAGTGACAACCTCATAAACTGCTGCTTCACTAAACCTGACAATGATGGGTTTTTTATAGCCGTGAATCTTCTATTGTAAGTAGTAATATGCGACCTAGGACCAGCATTATTGGCTTTCTTTAATTTTTAATTTTTTAGCCATTAACTCATCAAATAAAGCTCGCTTCTCTTCTGATAACTCAGCGCGACGTAATTTAGCCATTTCCTCGGGACTCCCTTGAACGCAATCAGCAGTTAAGCGATCAATAATTAATACTCCATTTAGATGATCAATTTCGTGTTGCAATACCCTCGCATAGAAGCCTTTTTCAATTTGCTGGTGTTCCATTCCCCGTTCGTCAAAATAACTGAGGGCAATTTCTTGATAGCGTGGTACTTTTCCTGCTTTACTGGCAACTGAGTAACACCCCTCAAAGTCTTCATGAATTAAGCTATGTCCCACAGCTCTATAGCTTGGGTTAATCATGACATGCATAGGGTAAGGGGTCACCTGCTCACGAAGCAGTGCGGCAGTTTCAGGAATATAAATAACAATAATTTGTTTCGCAACATTAACCTGAGGTGCAGCAAGCCCTACACCTTCTAAAGCATATAATTTCTCTTTCATGGCTTGGATCAAAGAACGATCCTCGCTAGTTAAAGGAAAAGTGACCAAGGCTGCTGGATTTTTTAAAACCCGCCTATGTTCAGCTTCCTCAATCGTTACAATATTAAGCCCCATGCTCGCAGTTTTCTTCATTATTAGTCCTAGTAGTAAAATGTTCAGGTATTTTTTCATCAATCCGCATTATTCACTTATCCCCAGGCTAAATTGTACAACATCAAGAATACCTTTAGCACATACTGAACAAAACTGCTCATGTGACTCCATCACACAGTTAAACCCCGGTTTATGGCTTCGAGCCCTGCTGCTTTGAGAGTCGCCATATCCCCCATAATAGGCCCCATACACAGGCGGCGAGGAATGCCAAACATTATCAGGAGTGGGAAGGACAATATTAGGATTAACAAATTGATTCCATTTCAAAGCTGCATAAGAGGGGTTTTCTAAAAAGCTTATGTTTTGTGACCAAGGCTCGCTGATGCCGGGAGCAAACTCTAACTCAGTCCTACCCCCTCCTTCATATTCTTCATTAAGGCCAAAAAAATGTCCCATCTCATGAAGTAATAAATAAGTAAAATAAGCATCGTTATTAGCAGGTATAGCCGTATGGGACATATAATTGCCCACACCCCAATAGTCGGAATTATTCACCAGCACTACAGGATAATCATAAGGTGCTGAAGCTAAAGCTTGGCGAAACTTATTTTCTCGAGTGGGGTAAACTATATGATACCAACGACCAAAATTATCCCAGTAAGGATAATACAACCCCAAAAATGAATTAAACTCAGGAATTGGAAAACCTAAATTTTTAGCTTTTCCTAATTGCTCCTGAGAAGGATTAAATACCGCATAGAAGCTCATGTACTCTGATATAGGCGCGGATTTTTAGACGAAAAAAAGGTATTTTTAAGAGCTATTCTTCTAATATAAGAGGGGAATAGAATGACCAAAAAGCGAAATTATTACACTGCATCAAAAAAAT
>NZ_RZGQ01000260.1 GCF_003989735.1 Legionella sp. km772
AAATCTTCAACAGTTGATAAAAAAGCTAATACTTCAGACATCCCTTTCTTTCGCCAGTTCAAATAAATGCAGGATTATACTGTTTATGTGACTAATTTCTAGTCATGAAAAGCCCCTGTCTACTCACCACTTATTGGAGTTTGTAGAACGAATACGAATAGCCGAAGCTTCGTTTTTCTCGATTTCAGAACCATGGGCAGATACGACTTCTCACGCAGGTAAAATGATCATGACCGTATTTGCTGGCATTGCTGAATTTGAGCGTGACTTAATTCGTGAGCGTACTTCCGCTGGGCGTGTAGCTGCCCAACAACGCGGGATTCGATTTGGACGCCCTAAAAAAATGAATGAAGAGCAAAAATTATTAGCCAAGCGCTTATTGGAAGAAAATAAAGCAGTAAGTGAAATTGCTAAGACATTTAATGTTCATAAAGCCACAATATACCGTTTATTAGATAAAGAATATGTCCACGATGAATAATTCAAAATATCTGTCAGGAGGGCGCGAGAATCAGATTATAAAAATCGGAAATACTGTTCATCGGCCAACGGGAAGATGGACAAAACAAATACACGAGCTTCTTCTGCATTTACGTCAAAGTGGTTTTTATGCAGCGCCTGAGCCTTTGGGATTTGATGAGCAAGGCAGAGAAATAGTCAGTTTTATAGAGGGAGATGTAAGTAATTACCCTTTGAGTCCTAATGCATCGTCAATTAAAGCTTTAGTTTCAGCTGCTTTATTATTGCGTAGTTTCCATGATACAACACAAAGTTTTTTGGAGACCATCATCTTTGAAAACACTGATTGGCAACTCCCTGCTCGCCAACCTTATGAAGTTATCTGTCACGGAGATTACGCTCCCTATAATATTGTGTTAGATGGAGAAGTTGCTGTTGGGATTATAGACTTTGATACATGTCATCCAGGGCCTCGAGTATGGGATATTGCTTATGCTTTGTATCGATGGTGCCCATTTACAAATCCCAAAAATCAAGATGGATTTGGTTGTATTCAGGAACAAATTAAACGAGCTCGTTTATTTTGTCGTTCTTATGGTTTAGCTGATGAAAAAAGACTGATATTGGCAGAGTTAATGGTTGAGCGATTACAGAAGTTGGTAGACTTTATGTTTTCTCAAGCAGACTTAGGTGATGAAACTTATAAATTAAATATTAAAAATGAACATCATTTACTTTATTTAGAAGATATTAAATATATTAAAAACAATTTAATTGCATTCGTATCTGGAATTACTGATTAGCAATCCTTAAGTCGGTTGGTCGTTCCATTACTCCCCATACCCCGACACCCACTGTAAATAATGCGAAACGGGGGCATGGGGATCGCCCCATAATTATTAACAACAATCGAGATCGATCACCCTATAATTTCAATTTTGGCGTAAAATTTTTGCAATAGTTGCAGGCTCTCGCTGCAAAAGCAATAATAGGACTTTAGCCGCACCATGGGGGGATCTATCGCCCTGCTCCCAATGCTGCAACGTTCTCGGACTAAAGCCAAAACTGTCTGCGAATTCTTTTCGGGATAAATTAAGATTCTCTCGAATTTCACGAACATCAATTTCATTGGGTATTTCGACTTTATGAACCTTTGCAGATCCTTTATTTCCTCGAATATACTCAATAGCCTCCTCCATGCCTTGAATTATTTCATTTCCTATATTTCGATTAGTCATGATCTTGACTCCTACGGTTCTTGCACTCAGATTTTAAAATTTGAGCAAGAGCTGATATTTGTTTCTTTTGCTCAGCAGTTAAATTCTCTTTTTCCCCTTTTCCATAAGCAGTTAACAAAAAAACAGGGGCAAGCTCATCGTAAAAATAATAAATTACCCTGACGCCACCGCTTTTTCCCTTATTCTTACTTCCCCAACGCACTTTTCTCACTCCACCAGTTCCAGGAATTAAATCCCCAGCCTCTGGATTTCTGGCGATAAAATTAATAAATTCATCGCGTTCGGCCACGCTGATTGAGTTTCCAACTTGAGAAAGAAACCCAGGAAATTCGATTATTGTTATCATTTTTTTCATATTCTAATTATGCTCCAATGGAGCACTTTTGTCAATGAACGTAAAGGACAATAAGACCAAGCAACCCAACCGCAGGAACCATTTTTATTTACTGCCTTGCTATGATGGCTTAAAATGCCAATCCATTGTACAAACCCAAGGTATGCTTAAGATGACTATCGAGCAATTCATTGAGTCAATATCGACTATCCCCTATCGCTCACTAGAAAAAGAATTTGACTTTGCAAGAAAGAATCAAGCATTGGTGACGCCTCATCTTTTAAGTATTTTGGAAAAAACGTTAGAAAACCTAGGTAAAGAGTCAATCGAAACCCGTTCAGCGCATGTTATTGCCATTTTCCTCTTGGCACTGTTTAGGGAAAAAAGCGCTTACCCGTTAATAATTGAGCTGCTAAATAAGATGCCTAGCAGTTTTGAGCACCGTATTTTTAACGACGAACTAGAAGATATGCCTAATATTTTAGCCTCTACTTTTAACGGCAATATAGAGCCTATTTATAAGTTGATTGAAAATGCAAACGCCTATGAGTTTGCACGGATTGCAGCGCTAGACTCATTGGTTGCCCTGTGGCATACCCAACAAATATCGCGTGAATCCGTTATTGCCTACTTTGATAAGTTGCTTACAAATAATGTTAGTGAACATAAGGATGCTGGGTTGCAGCCATGGATTATCCATTCTGCTTTAAGGCTCCACCCAGAAGAAATCATTAGCTCAATTCGTTTAGCATTTTATTTTCTTGGTGAAGACCTATATTGGTCTAACGACCCTTTAATATTGCCTAATGAATTTGAGACGGCGATGAAAAAAGGCAAAGAATATGTGTTTAAAAACTATCTGGATAAAGATAACTTCCATATCATCACCTGCCTTGACGAAGAATTTAAGGACTGGTGCTGGTTCGCGCCAAAACCACAATACCAAATTCGCGCAGAGCAGATGCTAGAACCTGTAGAGGTAATAGAAGAGCCAGGGGCTTTTCATGACTAGAAATGAACCAATTATTGTTCAGCTGTTTTTTAATCAACAGTCGACAAAAGATTCGGTAAATTTAGGCTGTGAGGCTTATTCGCTCTAAATGGTTAATA
>NZ_RZGQ01000261.1 GCF_003989735.1 Legionella sp. km772
AAAAACTCATTTAAATCACTTTGCTATTAAGTACAAATTGATTCTTAGAGCGAACCAGATTGCTTGGCAGGAGCTTAAAAATATGGCAGCTTAAAATTGACCGTGCGTAACATGAGTCACTCATGAAAGTAGGGCTGAGAAAGCTTTGAAAAAAAGACAAGAGCTATCTACTCTTCGCAAGTCGCTCAGAGATTTAGACGCGGTTTTATTAGAAGTTGCCAATAAAAAGACTGCTGCTGTTTAATCCCTAAAAGGCGTCATTGGTGAAATGACGCCTTATGTTCAACTACTAATTATTAAAAAATTCGAGTAAATCTGCATTTATTTGCTCTTTATGAGTGGAGCAAAGTCCATGCGAGGCATTTTTATATATTTTCAATTCACAATTTTTCACTAGTTTTTCAGTTTTTAGCGAAGCGTTTTCTATAGGAACTATCTGATCTGCATCACCTTGAATCAATAGAACGGGAACATCTATCTTTTGGAGATCTTCAGTAAAGTCAGTTTCAGAAAAAGCTTTAATACAGTCATAAATACTTTTTAAGCCGCCTTGCATGCCTTGTAGCCAAAAAAAGTCTTTTAAGCCTTGAGATGCTTCATTCCCTGAACTCGTACCATAAAACGAATTCGCTAAATCTTGGAAGAATTGTGATCTATCCGATAATACTTTTTGACGGATATCATCAAAAACCTCTATGGGAACACCGCCAGGGTTAGCAGGCGTTTTTAACATTAAGGGAGGGACGGAAGCAATTAACACTGCTTTTGCAACATTGGCTGAACCATGACGCCCAATATAACGGGTTACTTCCCCACCACCGGTGGAATGGCCCACGTGAATGACATTTTCTAGCTCCAAGGCCTCAACTAATTTAGCTAAGTCATCTGCATAGCTGTCCATATTATTACCCTGATAGCTTTGGGTAGAGCGCCCATGCCCGCGTCGATCATGGGCAATACAGCGAAAGCCACGTGACGCTAAAAATAGCATTTGATCTTCCCAGGCATCAGCGCTTAAAGGCCAGCCATGGCTAAAAACGATAGGTTGTCCTGTACCCCAATCTTTGTAATATAATTTTATCTCATTAGAGTTTTCTTTCCCTACGGTGACATAAGTCATTACCATCTCCTTATAAATGCTTTAGTTAATTAAATAAAACTATAGCTCGTTTTTATTAAAAATTATTTGAGTGTAGTTTCTGTAGAATGACGAATTTTGCTAATGTCTGAAATTAAACGCAGTACCCTTTTGGGGATAAATTCTTCCCAGGTACAATGCTCTCTTATGGTAAACTTACTGTGGTCCTAATTTTTAACGACTTGCAGAAAATCAGCACATTATTTTGTGATCCTTGCAGGATGGAGCTTCTTTGCTTACTTATGGGTTGTAAAACCACATAGAGTTAATAACCTTTAACTTTGTCCTGAATGGCAAAGGGATTCAACCAAATTATTTTATGGTCATTTTTTTTAAAAAACATTAAGTAGCAACTGTCTTGAATTTTAATTCAAAACAGTTGCTACCGGTGCGCTAAATTATTATGCCTCACAATAAAAACAACAACTCAATTGATCTTGCCACCTCGAAGTTTTATACCCATTTTGTAGGTTGGGCCGTTCGCCCAACAATGATATGCGAAAACTATAGATAAATGCTGAGGATTAAGAGCTGTTGGGCCGGACGGCCCAACCTACAAATAATGGGTTTAAAATTCAGCGGTGGCAAGCTCATTTGAGTTCATGCTTCTATTGGTCGGGGTGTAATTCAACCCGCACCGAAGGCTGGGCTTGATTCACATTTTTTAGCATGCGTACAAAGCGTATAGATAGGCCATTAGGAAGCAGGACCCTTTCTTCGGCAATAACTTCATAGGCTAAAGCAGAGTAAAGTTTTACTCCAGGAAGAGTCGCCATCATTTCCAGTTTGGTAAATCCTTGTAAATAAGCTTGTTGTTCGCAATATTTTAAGAGCTGACTGCCTAAGCCTTGGCGGGCAAATTGCGGATGAATGAAGAAAGCCCTTATTTTTGCCGCTTCTTTTGAAGGATCAAGGTAAATAGCTTGTCCTCTTCCTGAAAATTGATTGCCACCAAATAAGGTTTTCCGCTTACGCCAACCGCCACAACCAGCGATTTCCCCATCTTTTTCTACGACAAAATAGGTTTTATCCTGCAGGAGTTCTGAGTCAACCCCGAAAATATAACGGATAGCGCCTTCAATTTCGGGTTCCGAGTAGTAATCCTGACTTAATTTCCTGGCGGAGAAAGCAATGAGTTCATTAAGCTTTTCGCTGTCATGGGGGGTGGCTGTTCTTATCTCGATCATTTTATGCTCATCTTTTAGAAAAAAACAATTTAACATATAATCAAAATAAAAAAATTTCTTATTTATTTTATAAAAATTACTTTTTATAATGATTTTTTACTTAAGAAGGTAATATATGAAAAAATTATTGGCCTTAGAAAAGGAAAAATTTAATAGTACTTCGGAAGTATTAGATAAAACTGATCGGAAAATTCTTAATCTTCTCCAACAAGATAACCAGATTACTAACCAAGCCCTTGCTGACAAAGTGGGAATTTCTGCGCCACCATGTTTTAGACGGGTGAAGCGATTGCGAGAGGAGGGCATTATCCTTAAAGATGTTTCTTTAGTTGACCCTTTTAAAGTGGGAAAACCGTTAATTGTTTTTGTCAATATTACTTTAGAAAAGCAAAGAGAAGATCTTTTATCGCATTTTGAACGAAAAATGGCAGAAGAGCCTGAAATCATGCAGTGTTATTTTGTTTCCGGGGATACCGATTATTTATTAATTATCCATGTTAAAGATATGAATGATTATAATGAATTTGCAAGACGGGTATTTGCTAATGAGCCTAATATAAAACAATTTCGAAGTAGCTTTTGCCTTAACCGCACCAAATATAATACCCAAGTCGTGTTGTCGGAAGATTAAAAAAAGCCAGGTTCATTGTTTTCAATAACTCATGTTACGCACGGTCAATTTTAAGCTGCCATATTTTTAAGCTCCTGCCAAGCAATCTGGTTCGCTCTAAGAATCAATTTGTACTTAATAGCAAAGTGATTTAAATGAGTTTTT
>NZ_RZGQ01000262.1 GCF_003989735.1 Legionella sp. km772
A
The DNA here is from genome assembly GCF_003989735.1 of Legionella sp. km772. GTDB lineage: Bacteria > Pseudomonadota > Gammaproteobacteria > Legionellales > Legionellaceae > Legionella. The sequence continues at coordinate 2 of NZ_RZGQ01000262.1, forward strand.
GTCAATTTTGAATAAATTATACTTGAATTGATTGTAAATATAAACGTCTGTATGGCTATAATTGGAGCAAATGAGAAGGGTGCTCAGAGATATTTGAACATTAATGCGAGGTCACACCCTATCGGGCTAATGAGCAACAACGGGATGCCCATTATCAAAAGCAAGTCAAACAACTTAAATCGAAGCTGACTGAATCTGAGCAAAACGCCGAAGAAATTAAAAATTTACTTTCTTATCAAAAATATAAAATTAATCACGATAGCCTGACTAGCTTACCTAATCGTGAATCTTACGATGAATACATTGCGGAAGCCTTACAACGTTGGCATGAAAGTGGTAAACACTTATCTCTTGCTGTAGGCGATATTGATCATTTCAAATTCATTAACGATACCTTCGGCCATTTAGCTGGAGATAAAGTACTTAAAAAAGTCGCTTCTATTTTTAAATCGTCCGTGCGTGATACCGATTATATTGCCCGTTATGGTGGTGAAGAATTTGTTCTTATTTTTGAAGATACATCCAGTAAAGAAGCACTATCCATGATAGAAAAACTGCGTAAATCGGTAAAGGATTGTCAATTTGCCTACCGTGACAATAAGGTGGATGTGACCGTTTCGTTCGGCCTTACAACGATAGTTAAAGGGGATAATATAGAATCTTTATTTATTCGTGCCGATACCGCCTTATACAAAGCGAAGGATGCTGGTCGTAATCGCTGTGCAGTTTTATAATCCAATAAAAATTGACTTGCTATTAAAGCCAGCATTTGGGATCATCTAAACTCTTTGTTTTTTAGGCTGTGTGATGAGCAAACCCATTAACATTCCCGTCGTAGTTGAAAGTGGTAAAAAATATACTACCTCAAATGGTGTTACGGCAATTAAAGACGGAATCAAAGCAAGTGATGAAACACACGAGCGGTTACCAAAGCCTAAATGGCTTCGTATCGTTAACCAAATTAGCCCTGCTTATAACGAAGTTAAAGAACAGGTACAAAAGCATCGCTTAGCGACCGTATGCGAAGAAGCTAAATGTCCCAATATTGCAGAATGCTGGTCTCATGGCACCGCTACCATTATGCTTATGGGGGCGGTATGTACCAGAGCATGCCGTTTTTGCGCGGTGGATACTGGAAACCCGCAAGGTTGGTTAGATCCTCAAGAACCAGAGAATACGGGAAAGACAGTCCAATTAATGAATTTAGATTATGTGGTGTTAACCTCAGTGAATCGCGATGATTTAGCTGATGGGGGTGCTTATCATTATGCTCAAACAATAAGAGCTATAAAAGCCAGTTCGCCGAAAACTAAAATTGAAGCTTTGACCCCAGATTTTCAAGGCGTGGAAAAAGACGTTGCCGTTTTATTAGATAGCGGTGTGGATGTATTTGCTCAAAATGTGGAAACGGTAGAGAGATTAACCCATCCCGTCCGCGATAACCGCGCCGGTTATCATCAAACCTTAAATGTATTAGCTTTTGCCAAAAGATATCGTCCCGATGTCCTTACTAAAACAAGTCTGATGCTTGGTTTAGGGGAAACAGATGAAGAAATTATTCAGACTATGGATGATTTAAGAGCCCATAAGGTGGACATTCTCACTTTAGGACAATATCTCCAGCCCACCAAGAATCATCTACCCATTCAACGTTATGTGACACCCGAAGTCTTTGCCGAACTTAGAGAAATTGGGCTTAAAAAAGGATTTTTTGAGGTGGCATCAGGGCCTTTAGTTCGTTCAAGTTACCGCGCTGATCGCATCTTTAAACGTGATAATTTAGGGTTATAAGCGAATTGCTCGGTTAGCAATTAAACATCCTATCAGTTGAAAATTTTCTGCGGTCGAAACCGCAGAAAATAATAACCTACATCTTTAAACGGATTTCATCCATAGTTCTTCCTGCTTGCAGGGTAGGGATAATTGCTGCAATAGGATCGCTCTCTTCAGGGTTATGATAATTCTTAATTTGTCGAGTAAGTTCTCCGGTTTGGGTCCTAATCAGTGCCAGCTCATCCTTAAATTCGGCAATTAAATTATTAGGATTAATCATTTCTTTATTCTCAATAATATATTGCTTAGTCAGGGATGTGATTTCATCTAAGAATGCCTTGCACCCCAAGGCTTTTTCTTGTTTGGCTAAACCTATCATATGTGCCATTTTCATTCTATCCGCTGATTCATAAGCAAGTCCGTATTCGGTGGCGACCTGTTGCATAAGTTCCATTAATTTACTTTCAATAGCATCTTTTGTTGCACTTGGGTTTTTTATCATCTCAATGAGACCAAAGGAGCTTGCCAACTCCTTTAATTTAGAGTTTTTGATGGTGAGGTTAAAATCCCACATGTCCGAATGGACTACTCTTTGTTGGATTAAGGCTAAGCCACTAAGAACAAAGGCAAATTTATGCATGCAGTGCTGAGTTTTAGCAAGACTCTCTGCCTCTGGGCCGAGTAAACTAGGTAGCTCAGCAGGAAGGGAGCTTTGTCTTAAGGTAGCAAATAAAGGTTTCCATAAACGATGCTCTATTTCTTGTTGATACAGTGAGCCATGTACTTTGTTGTGTAAACGTAAGACAGGCAGGATTTCTTTACCCAGTTTATTTAAGTCTGTTGCTAAACCATAGCGTCTGACTATCGGTATGGCCTCTTCAGGAAGACGTCCTTTGAAGAAATAATAAGAGAGTTGATCACCTAAACGTTTATTAATTACTTTGCTCACTTGATTAGTTCCCTCTCCACATTGTTCAACTAGTGAAGTGAGGCTATTTTTGTCAAGCAAGGTAAGAGGTTCTTTCTGGCGCAGTTTTAGAAGTCGATCAATAGAAAACCTTAAATCCTCTGCTTTGTCTTTAGCAGTGCGTAGAACACCTGTTTCTAAAAGGCTCAATAAACGGATTTTTTCTGCTACAAGCTCTTCAATACTTAGCGTCACTCCATGATCTTGGCAAAAGGTTTCTAAATAACTCATGTTACGCACGGTCAATTTTAAGCTGCCATATTTTTAAGCTCCTGCCAAGCAATCTGGTTCGCTCTAAGAATCAATTTGTACTTAATAGCAAAGTGATTTAAATGAGT
>NZ_RZGQ01000263.1 GCF_003989735.1 Legionella sp. km772
CTCTCCTGGCCTATGGACTTGTGGATAAGCCATTCTGAGAGTAAGGTGAATGAACTAACAAACCGGGAATAGCTCTTATTTTTCCTGAATTTTGTTCCAGATCCCCGGACCTAGCTAAGATGACCTAGAGCAGGATGGAAGCCTATAAAAATCAATAGAAGAATTACTAGAATCAAGTGACATTAATGATTGGAAAGAGGATTGTGAATAAGGCATTTTCTTCTCTTTGGTTTAATATTTGCACATTCTAACCCAAATGTGCTCATATTGCAATTTATTTTAATAAATTCAACACTAGCTCAGCGCATGAGTTCCCATTTGCTGGATAGGCTCAACATGTACCATTCCCCTCAAACTAGACAGCGTAGCTAGTTCCGATGGCACTAATTCATGTTCGGTAGGGACAGCACCTATTTCGGGAATAATTAAATTAAGTGCAGCCCATGCAGGCAATATCGGCTTAGATTATGGCTGTATTTATCAGGGCGGTTATGTCTATGCTTAGTGACAGTGCACCATTACTCAAATCATAGGTGGAAAAGTCGCCGCAACAGTTGACTAGGCTGCGGCAGTTCCTATAAGCCAACACTGCAAAAATCCAATCCAAGCGTTCAATTTTAACCACCTTAAATACTGGGTTCGGTGATAAGCCACCCAAACTACACTTGGTATCAGAATTTTGCTACTTATGAGCAGCTCCAAGCGAAAGCTTATTGTTATTGGGGTTAGGTGGTTTCCGAGCGTTCACTCCATAGTGACTAAAATAATTGCCAGTGAACTGAAATAAGTTCGAATGCCCCAATTGTTTTAAATGGATAACCCTTCGCTCTTATTTTCGGCTGAATTCACCTCAAAATTGTCTTTCCTTTTAGGCCAAACCCGATTAAAGAAATTAAATGCATATTGCCGACCGTCAATTTGGGTATGATCAGGCCGCGGGGTGGTTGATATTAATAAGCGAGGATGGGCCGTGTGGCCGTTTGTAGTTCTTGCTTGATGGTGCAAGGCCTCTGAAACATAAAATTTATGTTGATTGGGTTGATCATTTAGCCATTCTTTTTCTTGCTCAGAAAGCTCTTGGCCTTGTTCTTGTTTCTTAGCAATAACCTTGGTTTGTTCTTTGACAAGAGAATAAGTGGACGCATTCTTATGGGGGACCATGATATCATCCGCGAAGCGCCTACCTTGGTCATCCTTTTTCGAGCGCACCACTAAGAAGTCGCGATCGTGAGGGGGAATGGTAGTAAATTGTTTATCAATATTCAAATCCCAATTGGCAGAGTGGATCACTGGAATAAGAATTAATTTAATTAAAGCGTAAGTTAGCCAATTGAACCAGGTAGCGGGATGCCATAAAGCTGCTTGGGCAGCTGGTTTAGTCCGACCCTCAATTATAGAGGATAAAGACCGGAAGGAGCGCGCATTGAATAGTTTTACCGGTAAACCTTCCTCGTGCAAAGTTCCTGCTGTATGCGCCGCTACATTACCTCCTAGACACTCGCCCATCAAAGCAATGTTTTCAGGGCGGGCTCCTAATAGCAGTAAACGTTGTGCTTGGGCATAAGCGTCGGCATAAAGCGAGTTTTGGTTGGTAACAATACCGGTACTAAGACCAACGCCGCGGTAGTTAAAGCCAATAATAGTAGCATTTAAATTTTTTGCATAAACCTGATAGTGTTTTAGCCAATCAACAAAATTATTACTGCGCGGCATTGCTGCAATAATAAAATGTCGCTCCGAGATCTCTGTTTTTGCGGCGTCTGGACCACGAACCTCTACTGAATCCAGAACAGAGTTGTCCGTGGTTTGGAGGGTATAAAAATAAATCTGTTGCCTATTTTGGCGAAAATCATGGTGTAGGCGCTTTTCTAGTTTTTGATAGAATAGTTCCTTTTGCTCTTCACTTAGATTCTCCAGTCCGCGGAAATGAATTTGGTTAGGTGCAAAGGTTTGCCCTTTTTTACCTTCGACTTTTGCTGCTATTTTTTCAATTAATTTGTCGAGGTATTTATCGATTGAATGTTTACCACTCGGTAATACCCTAAGGATAGGGCCCAAAAGAGAATTGACAATTTTTAAAGAGGTAAGGTTATTAACGAGAAAACTATGCCAATTTAAAATAGCCCTCTGTAAAATATGCTTTTTAGGGTAAATATTAATTACCGTAATTTCATCTTCTTTAGAAAATAAAGGATCAGGATGCTTAGGATGTTGTAGGCTTAAGGACTCATCTTTTTCCTCGGCACGAAAGAGAGGATTAATTACTAAATAAGAAAGTAGACGGCCAATAACTGTTTGATAGACATGATAGGGAAATAGAATAAGCCGCTCAGCAAATTGTCTTATCTGCTGTAAAAAAGTTTTAGGCGGTGATACCAAGCGGTAAAAGCCTCCATCTTTTTGAGCTGTTTTGTGAAGTGACAATTTTTGCGGTGGCATAAAAAACTCCCTTAAACAATCTGCGCCATTATATCGTTTAATTCTTAAGTATTTATTAAGCAAAGTTCCCTCTACTTCGTGATATCTTAATGGGCTGGTTTTAATAAAGATAAACCGTGTTCAAGGAGAGAGTTGATGAAAAAAAGAGGGAAGACAGTAGTTCAATTATTATACGGGATAAGTTTCTTATTGGTTCAAACCCTAGCGGCTCATGCAGAGGACTTTCCTTTTGAACTGGGCACCGGCATTTATGATATTACTGGGGCTGCCGCAGAAATCAATATGATGGGTTATGCTCGCCCACAACAATTAACAAGCGGCTTACATTCGCGTTTATGGTCTCGTGCCTTTATTATTGCTTCACCTTTAAATGATAAGCGGGTGGTTTTTGTAAGCGCCGATTTAGGAATGGCCTTTCAATCGATTAAGCAGGGAGTAGTAAAAAAATTAAAAGAGCACTTTGGTGAACTTTATAATGATAAAAACTTAATGATTACTCATGTTACGCACGGTCAATTTTAAGCTGCCATATTTTTAAGCTCCTGCCAAGCAATCTGGTTCGCTCTAAGAATCAATTTGTACTTAATAGCAAAGTGATTTAAATGAGTTTTTA
>NZ_RZGQ01000264.1 GCF_003989735.1 Legionella sp. km772
CTCTCCTGGCCTATGGACTTGTGGATAAGCCATTCTGAGAGTAAGGTGAATGAACTAACAAACCGGGAATAGCTCTTATTTTTCCTGAATTTTGTTCCAGATCCCCGGACCTAGCTAAGGTTTCTACAAGGTCTTTTAATTCCGTTTCTATAGACATTATTACTCCCTGTAATTTAGTTAGTACAACACTCTCCAACTAGCTAAGGTTGGATGGATTCTTGCGCCAACCTTAGTTCTTGAAACTTAGGTAATCTCTGCCAAATAATGATGTTTTTTAAGGCTTTCCGTAAAAAAACCAACTACCAAAGTACATAAATAAAAACCAACCATCACATCACTTAAATAATGAAAATATAAAAATACCCGAGTTGAAATCACTATTAAGGCTAATCCTAGAAAAGCATAAAAATAACGCGGGAATAAAGCCCCTAAACCTGCTGCTAAAGCCGCTACTGTAATGGAATGTCCTGAAGGAAAAGACCAAAATAAGTCATTAAATTTAAACCAATAAAAGCCAAAATAATTACCATCAAAAAAGAGATCTGGGCGAGAGCGGCTTACCGTTATTTTTATTACAAATCCCACGATATTGGCTAATAAAACACAAGCTAATAAAAACCAAGCTCGCTGTTCATAAATTTCATTTTTTTTGATGTAACGAAAAAATAAACCGCCAATGATGAACACTATAAAATAGATTTTCCATTTTCCTAATGTAGTTAATACATGAAGAATATGGGCATAACTTCTATAGTCCAAACTATGGAAATAAATAGCGATGGGTTTATCTAAAAACTTATACGATAAAATTACAAGTACAATATAGATTGAGATTACCCATGGCTTCTTCATTACCGAAAAAAAACGCTCAAATTGTGTCATTTTTAATTCCAATATCAAATTTATACATAATGCCTTATAAAACTAATCTAGTATACAATACTATCTAGCTATAATTAATTGACTAAAGAAGAATACGGCTGTTCATCAGCTTAAGTATTCGTTAAAATGCTTTATTCATCCGATTGGTCATATAATCAATGCCAGAATTTACTGTAATTCAACAAATATGTATTTGGGCTTTACCGATATTATTAGCGATTACCCTACATGAGGTGGCTCATGGTTATGTCGCCTATTGTTGCGGGGACAATACGGCGAAGATGTTTGGGCGTCTAACTCTTAATCCAATACCTCATATTGATCTTATCGGTACCATTATCTTACCTTTAGTAATTGGGGTTTTAACTAATTTTTCCTTTTTATTTGGCTATGCCAAACCCGTGCCCATTAACTGGAATCAACTTGGCAATCCTAAACGCGACATGATTTTAGTCGCCTGCGCAGGACCTCTAGCGAATATTCTAATGGCTTTTATATGGGCAGGTGTTTTTAAAATTGCCTCCCTCACTCATCCCGAATCCTCTATGGTCGCACTTTTTCTTTTGATGACCGCACGCGCCGGAATTATTATTAACCTTATTTTGGCCTTTCTAAATTTAATTCCTATACCCCCCCTAGACGGTAGTAGAGTTCTCCTAAGTTTCCTACCACCAAAACAAGCACTCCTATATGTAGCAGCTGAACCCTATGGCTTTATAATTTTAAGCTTATTAGCATTCACTGGAATCCTAGGCTACCTTTTAGATCCCTTAATTAATGGCGCATTATCGCTACTTTCATTCATTTATCATTTATGAAAATTCTTGCCGATGCATCGCTTCCTGGGTTACATGAAGCCTTTCCTCCTCCTTTTCATTTAAGTTTATACGCGAATCAAAAAGAGCTTGAAAACTTGCTTCCTGCTCAAGACATTTTGCTTTGCCGCGCAAATTTACAAGTGAATAAACGCTTGTTAATGAGCCATAAGTTATCCGTCGTGGCCACCGCCAGTAGCGGCAGTGATAATTTGGATCTGAGCTATTTAAAAAGCCAAAATATTCTTTCTTTAAATGCAAAGGGATGCAATGCTACCTCAGTGGCAGATTATGTAATCAGCTGTCTAGCTTTACTCGATAAAATGAACCGTATTAAAGGCTTAAAGCTTGGAGTTATTGGCCATGGCCATGTTGGTTCAACACTCGTCCCCCGCCTAAGAGCGGCAGGCTTTGATATTTATTGCTATGACCCGTTAAAAGCCCTAATGCACCCTAGCTTCAAGACTTGCACCCTGGAGCAACTCTATCGTTGTGATGTTTTATGTATTCACGCCGAACTCCATGAATCACATCCCCACCCCAGTTATAATCTTATTGATAATATTTTTTTAGAACAACTACAACCGCATTGTATTATTATTAATGCTTCACGCGGAGGAATTGTCAATGAGGAAGCTTTATTATCCTCCAGTGTGCAATATTGTAGCGATGTTTATTTAAATGAGCCGCGTATTGATCGAAAAATAATTGATCGAGCCATTCTTTGTACTCCTCATATTGCAGGCCATAGTTTAGAGGCTAAGTATGCTGCGGTCGCAATCATTAGCAAAAAAATTCACTCGCTATTAGGCATACCTCTGCCGGAATATTTATATCCCCCCCAAGCCACCCCTCTCAACGAGGCCCAAGCGAGTTGGCAAGAACTCGCTTTATTGCTATATAATCCTTGGGATGAAACCCAACAATTAAAACAAGCCACTGATCTAGAATCAGTCTTCCTTGCATTGAGACAAGCACATAAGAAGCGCCATGATTTTTATACTTATTTTAATCAAACCCTAAATCCTCAAATAAAACCTATATTTTTTTGATTCTAGTGCTTATCCCCACTTCGCCTAAAACCTAGTTAATTCTTTTTTACTGACTATTCACAGAGATATCCACAGAAATTGTGGATATCTCAATAATGGGCTAATAAATACTTTTATTTTTTATTGGCATTATTTTACTCATGTTACGCACGGTCAATTTTAAGCTGCCATATTTTTAAGCTCCTGCCAAGCAATCTGGTTCGCTCTAAGAATCAATTTGTACTTAATAGCAAAGTGATTTAAATGAGT
>NZ_RZGQ01000265.1 GCF_003989735.1 Legionella sp. km772
CAATCAACTAAGCAATGCGGTAGTAATGTAATGGCCGATCAATTCGATTCACTCATTAACGAGGTTGCCATAAAACATGGAGTTGTCTTAGGCCATGATGATCCGATTCTTATAGTGCAGACCATGAATGCCAAGCTGATGGAAGACAACGCCAAAACACAACAACTCATGCTCCATCAATATAAAGAGGAATTAGAGGGGATCGCTTTACGCTGGGGAAATGAGGCAAAAGAAAAATCTGAGCGAGTTTTGAATGCTTCCCTTGCTGCTGCTAAAGAAACTATGGCAAATGTACTAGAGGAAAGTGCAAGAACCACCGCTTTAACCATACAAAATGATATAGAGCAATTGCTATCTCATGCAGGAAGAGCTTTGCAACGCACGGAACGGATCGCCATAATAAACCTTGCTGCATCAGCGCTAACACTCATAGCAGCTGGTATGGTACTACTTGGCTTATTTCGGTGAAATGGATCGAGGCCTCAAAGAAGACCTCAAAATAGAAATAATATTCAGATTATTTTGAAAGAATTGCTTCGGCAGTAGTTTGAGCAAGTCCTGTTGTAATATGGGTAATTCCATTCGCACCCATTGAGGCCGCTTGTTTTTTTAATTCGGCCATTATCGACTCTTGAGAAATAGTCATGCCAATCATATTATAATTTGAAGCAGACACCCTACCAACCACAGTATGGTGTTTTGGCATTGATGATTTTGAATGATAGATCTTTACTTGATCTGGGCTAATTGCCTTTAAATGTTGGTTAGTAGTTGTTGAAGCTGCATCTCCACTCCCCATAGTCGCCTTGATATCAGTCGTATTGCATCCAGTTAAAACAATGGCCGATGCTGCAACTGCGTTCATTAAAATGAATCTTATTTTCATTGTGTTCTCCATCTATGTATTGTGGTGTATTAAGTGATAAAGAGTATCTCAAAAAAACTTATATTTTGGCATAACATGCACACTAAAAGCCTTAATTAAAATTAACTCATCATCTATTCTTCAGGGAGTATGCCATCATCTTGCGTTGGCCACGCTTGTACCTGATGGAATCCAAAACAAAATAAATCGGTAAAGAAGTTTTCCGTACAATCTCTCTAATCATTTTTAATATCCTTTGTAAAATATGATATATCGAATACAGTATTATTATATCACTTACGGTATCCAATTCAAATCATATTTGACATTTTTATATCGTATTTGAGATAATAACTTTATTAAAGATATTTCAGAGATTTCTATTGAGTACTATGGACTGGAATAAATTAGCTTCCGGGATGCTTAAAGCCGAATTAAAACGACGCAACATCAGTTATGAGCAACTTGTTACCCTGCTCAACACTATTGATGTACACGAAACTCACGCCAGTATATTAAATAAAATGAGCCGTGGTGCTTTTCAATTTGCTTTCTTTTTGCAATGCGCATCCGCAATTGGAATAACTAATTTACGACTGGATGATCTGGCGCCAACAATACCTGATGCTAAATCACGTTAATTAAATACAAGGCCTCCTACTGTTTTTGCTATTTAATTAGGGCTTAATAACCGCTTTCTTGTTCTGGAAAATATTAGCAGAAAACAAGCGGTTCCTTTTTGTATTACGTGGTATCGCCTCATCCATGCTAATGGGTTACTATTCGTATTTCCTATTGTTTCGACAAACATGAGTCCCGTTGAGTAAAAATGGAGTTATTGTAATGAGTACCGAGCTGTTTATTAAAAAAGTATTTTGGTGGTTTTGTATTCCATTTTTTGCCCTCACTTCAATTTTGTGTTTTATAAATCACTTAAATCCTCTGGAAAATACTCTTTTTTTAGTTTCCGGATTTTTTCTGGTACCAAGGATGGTGCACTATACCATTGAAGCACAAGCTCGGTTGAAACAAGAGCATATTCACGAATTCCAGGCAATGGGAGCAACGCAGTTTTTAAATTTCATGGAAGAGTTTAAAAAAATACCCCTTGGCTCATACAGGGCGCTGTGCAAAGAAGCCTATAGCCAAGAATATTTTAGACGCTACAATGTAGACATTATTGATAAAATTCCGATGTTCGCATCAAAATAACAGATACTCATTACACACAAGAGGGCTAGGAGAAATAAATGAGCAGCATGCTGTCTGTTGCAATTAAATTAATGGCCGAGCGCTCTACTAGCGAGAACGACTTAAAGCAACGCCTTGAAAAAGAATTTGCCGATGAGCCTCATCTTGATGTTTTAATTAACGAAACCATTATGAGACTAAGGGAACTTCATTTAATTAACGACAGCCGCCTTGCAGAAAGCCTTGCGCAACGCTACAGCCATAAAGGAAATCGCTTCATACAACAAATACTTCGGCAAAAAGGGTTTTCTGAGGAAATTATCACCTCCGTGCTTAAGGAAGTTGAAGATGAAGGTAGCAGAGCTCTTGCTGAAGCTAAGAAAAAGTTAGGGCGGGCCACGAAAAAGAGCGCTGATGAAACGAAACGTGGGCTAGTGTGCTTTTTAAGTGGTCGTGGATTTTCCTTTGAAACAATCAATTCAGTTATTGAAGAGCTCCATGAAGAATAGGCGTATTTGTAACGGCTCGCAATCAGAGCAGAAAATTGGCCCGAATTAAATGCGAATGAAATTCAGTTTCGGCCCACTTTAATTGCCACCAGAAAAAAAACTGGCCCAAATTAATCGCTAATGAGCCCACTTTATTTGCGAATGAAATTTTCAGCATCATCAGAAAAACGTCCGGTTTATTTACATATTAATTGAAATGTGTAGTAAATTTTGCTATAGTAATATTTAACACAGTATGGCGATTCAAATGCGAATAATAAAAACAAGGTTATTTAACAAATGGGCTAAAAAGAATGAAATAAATGATGAATCACTTATTACCGCAGCGGAAGAAATTGCAATTGAGCTTTATGAGGCTAACTATGGTGGCGGTGTAATTA
>NZ_RZGQ01000266.1 GCF_003989735.1 Legionella sp. km772
AGTTCTCTAGATCTTTTTAAAGAGCAATTGAATCATTAATTCATGCCCAAATCATAACACATCAGGGCAGGATTACGCACGCTCAGTGCTCACTAAAACAGGGGTTATTTGAACCATGCCGCAAAAGGTGAGTTTTATTGGGTGTATGAGTTTTTATTTGCCAAGAAAGATCTTGATAATATTGATGATCTAGAGCTTGCAAAATTTCGTAAACTTGCCGATATATATAGCAGGCTTACTGCGGATCAAGTTGAGCAATTAATACAGAAAAAATCGTTAGTGGAGATATATGATGAAAACGAAACGTAAATATAAAAGTGAGGCTTTAGAAGCAATCCATTCTTCTGCTAATGCTTTGCTTGAGATTGGTGCTATTGATAAAGCTACTATGCGTGATTTTGACGATGCCTGTTTTATTGAAGTCCCTGAGATTGAAGCAACACAAATAAAGGCTATAAGAGAAGAAAATCACGTGAGCCAGCCTGTTTTTGCACGTTATTTAAATACAAGTAAATCAACTGTTCAAAAATGGGAAGTAGGTGCAAAAAAACCAAGTGGAATGGCTTTAAAGCTTCTGTCAGTAGTGCAAAAGCATGGATTACATATTCTTGATTAAATAATGAAGAAATTAGTGTCAGGTCTATTAAGAATGAAAGTGATAAATAGGGATTGTGGAATAAAATACTTTTTAATGATTTTGTTAATGATACCATTTTATTGTGGTGTGATTATGCTCATAGGGAGCTTATATCCAGATTTTCTAGGTATGAATGCATTTTCATATGTATATAACGCATTGCTTAATCATTTTCAATTGACAGATCGCAATAGCTGGGGTTTTCCAGCTGGATCTCTTATTGTCGTTATTTCTTATTGTGCCATTTTGTTTATTCAAGAAATATTTTCTGGTGATGAGCACCGATAGTAGTATCTTGCTCTTGATAAGCCCATTAGGCATCGTCAATTTAACTTTGAGCTAGACTGTAATTTATTTACAGGAATAACGCGATGCTAGAAAGGAAACCGAAAAGATACCGCTATCCATTAGAGTTAATCAGCATTGCGGTATGGAGTTATCATCGGTTTAATGACAGCTACCGGGATGTATCGGAGCGCTTGCTGTATCGGGGTATCGACGTGAGTTATGAAACGATACGTCAATGGTGTATTAAATTTGGGCCTCACTTTAAGAGCGTCATTAAGAAGCGAGCACCCAGACCATCGGATAAGTGGCACCTGGATGAGCAGCAACTACGCATTGGTGGCGTGACGTATTATTTATGGCGCGCTGTGGATGAAGAGGGTTATGAGCTGGATGTATTTCTGCAAAAGCGACGTAATAAAAAAGCAGCCATCCGCTTCCTGTCTCGTCTGTTGAATACCTATCCCAAGCCTCGGGTGATTGTAACCGACAAGCTCAGGAGCTACACCAAACCCATTCGCCAGATGGGCAAAGGGGTGGAGCATCGTTCGCATAAGGGGCTCAATAATCGGGTAGAAAATGCCCATCAGCCCACGCGTAGAAAAGAAAAATGCCTCATTCGTTTTAAATCACCTGCAGGGGCGCAGAGCCTCATCGCACTCATGGGCTGCACCAGGAATCTCTTTGCAGTAGCAGTGGGCCGATACACCAAACCAGCCCAGCAACGAAGAAGCCAATTTCAAGTGGCAAAAGAAATTTGGAAGCACGCGGCTCTCGAGTTTCTTTGCGCCTAAAATTCGCCAAGCTCTCTTTGCTTACGCCATAAAAAGTTAAATTGACGGCGCCATTATTTGTTCTATACTTAATTTATCTGTTCTCAAATTGGGCGTTTTTATGCAATCAACCGTTCAAATCCTTAGTGTACTAGCTGATCAAAAAAAGGCTAATAGAGGTTTAGAGGTTAGTAATGAGTTAAAGGAAAATTTCGACCCAGTATTTATAGAAAAAGTAGCGCTTTGTATTGAGCAGACTCATGAGAAAATAGAGCTTTGTTCTTCATTGCCAGGATTAGAAAAAAACGCGGCAGCAGTAATGCGAGCTAGAGAACATATGAATGATTTAATTGGTCAACGAGTCATGTCAATGAGCAAGATGAATGAGCGGGTATTATTGAAATTACTCAACTTAGCTATAGCTAGTCAACGTGCTGGAAATTGCTATGAATTTTCTTTCTATGCTCAATCCCTCCTCGAGAAAGTAGGTATCAGCACGGAAGTCTTTAGAGTGAAAAAACCAGGAACAGAGGATAGTCATGTTTTTTTAGTTGCTAATCTAGATAATAAAACGAAGCTAAATGGCGTTAACCTTGTGAGTTCTGAGGCTATTGTTATTGATCCTTTTATGAAAAAAATCTATTTTTCCCAAGAAATTCCTAAGTATTTAGAGGTCTGTGTTTTTGATAAAGAAACAGAAGAAGTTTTTTATCAGCCTTTTCAAGAAACAGAGCATGTATTGGATAAAGAGGTTCAAAAAGAGTTAGTAGAAGATTGGCAAATGATAATTAACGCGAAACAGTCTCCTAATAGAAATAAGGATAATAGTTCTGAATTAGATGAATCAACTACAGTAAAGATTCCATAAATTCTTTAGCTATTCAGGTGTAATATTGGTACGCATTCTCTAGGGACTGTATGCACGGTTAGTTTGTTTTTATACTCTAAGCTGTGCATTAATATATCTTCCGGCGTTCGTGCAATACAATGAGGATTATATTGGGTTAGAATTTTTTCAGAATTAAAGCCCCAGGTAACTGCCATGGAGTAAATATTGGCTTGATTTGCGGCATCAATATCCCTTGGGTGTGACCTCGCATTAATGTTCAAATATCTCTGAGCACCCTTCTCATTTGCTCCAATTATAGCCATACAGACGTTTATATTTACAATCAATTCAAGTATAATTTATTCAAAATTGACTT
>NZ_RZGQ01000267.1 GCF_003989735.1 Legionella sp. km772
CTCTCCTGGCCTATGGACTTGTGGATAAGCCATTCTGAGAGTAAGGTGAATGAACTAACAAACCGGGAATAGCTCTTATTTTTCCTGAATTTTGTTCCAGATCCCCGGACCTAGCTAACAAAACTCGAAGGGCTTAGATTTGAAAGGGCAGTTAGGCGGTAATTTTTTTACTGACTATAATTCGGATACTTTACAGAAAACACGTTCCAGCAATGATAAAAATAATACCGGCCTTGCGTCCTTAAAAGTAGCAATTTCAGATATTTCACAAACGCAAGTGAGCGACTATGAGCTTAATGTAGTGGATAGTCTTAATCATAAATATAATTTGGTACGCAAATCAGATGGTGCGACTACACCATTAACCTGGGATGGCTCTAGCCCCTCCTTTCAAGTGGATGATAGTTCTGGTAACACTCAAATCGATGGAATGACTATTGCGGCCGATAATTTTGGCAATCTTGCCAATGGTGATAAGTTTACGATAGCTCCTACCCGTGGAGCTGCTGCTTATTTGAATTTAGAGCTTAGCGATTTTAGCAAAATTGCCCTAGCTGGCCCTGTAGTAGAGGCCTCAGCCGCAGCTACTAATACGAGTCAAGCCTCAATTTCTCTAGAAAAAGTATATAATAGTAGTGCAACCAATACGGACTTCACCATTAATTTTGATGCAACTGACCCTACTAAATACACTATTAACGGTGATCCAACTGTCTACACGTTAACCGATAATAGAATTTTTTTACCTGCAGGCAGCAATGCGGGTACTGCCTCTTATTCAGTAACTATTTCCGGTACTCCTAACACTGGAGACGTGTTTAATTTAAAGCCCAATGCTGGTGGGGTTGGGGACAATGGTAACGGCTTACTGTTGGCTGAAATACAAAATAAGCAAATGTTTTCTGGTGGAACAGAATCTTTAGTAGCTCGATACGCAGTTTTGGTTTCTGGCGTGGGAGCTGATACTAATGATTCTAAACTTCGTGCTGCCTCTGCCGATGTAATATACAATCAAGCCTTGGATTTCCAAAGTAGCAAGAGCGGGGTTAATTTAGACGAAGAGGCTGCTGACTTGTTAAAATTTCAACAAGCTTATCAAGCGGCGGGAAAATTAATGCAAGTAGCCAATAAACTGATGGATATTATATTTGGGATGGGGTAATAAATGAGAATTTCAACAAATCAAATATATGCGCGTGGCACCAATAATCTCTTGGACCAACAAACTAAATTGAATCAATTACAGAATCAATTGAGCGGGACACGAGTGAACACGCCATCTGACGATCCCATAGCATCAGCCCAAATTGAACTCATGAAACAACGCTTAAATAGCACTCAAATCTATCAAAATAATAATCAAAATTTAAGTAGTGCTTTAAACCTGCAAGATGGTGTGGAGTCCAGTGTTATTTCCAGTATTCAAAGCCTCTTAACTTTACAAAGTCAGTCTCAAAGTGGTGTCCTATCACAAGCGGATCGTCAGTCATTAGGAACACAAGTACAGAAAATCTTAGATCAGCTAGTGAGTTATGGAAACAGTACGGGTTTGAATGGTGAATATATTTTTGGCGGTTCTCAAACAGATAAACCACCCATATCGCGTAGCTTTAATCCTCTAACTAATAGTTATGATTACAGCTATAACGGTGACAGTAAGCAACGCTTTCAACCGATTTCAAGTAGTTTACAAGTAGCGGCTAATGATCCTGGCGATGAGGTTTTTATGAATATCCCTGCTGGGAATGGTAATTATTCTATAAAACAAACGGCTAATCCTAATAATGGCACTGTAGTCGCTCTAGGAGAAGCTGCGGTGGATGCTTCTAGTATTACTCCGGGCAATTATTCCATTACGATCAATACGCCTGCAAATACTGTAAAAATTGTAGACGGAAGCAACAATGAGGTTTTAGGTTCTCCATTTCCTTATGAAAGTGGGAAGGCAATTAGTTTTAATGGGATATCCATCACCTTAACAGGGCAACCTGCAGATGGGCAAAGTTTTTCTCTTCAAACTGGGCAAAATCAATCGCTGTTTGCTACGGCGCAGAGAATGTTGGACAACTTAAATGCTCCTTTTACTACCCCCGCGGATAAGGCTGCCACTCAAACAGAGAATAGCCAAATAAATATGCAGCTTAAAAATGCGCTTAGCCATCTTACGCTTAAGCGGGCAGATTTAGGAAGTAGGGCCAACCAACTAAGTAATACTAGTGATGTTAATGCTAATATGAATCTTATTAATCAAGAGGTAGTCACGCAGCTACAATCTTCCGATATTATAAGTGTTACAAGCCAATATCAATTGCAACTAGTTAGTTTAAAAGCTGCACAGCAGAGTTTTGTCCAAATTCAAGGCCTATCGGTATTTAATTATATTTCTTAATGAATTTGGTTTATTGTAGTCAAGTTAAATCACTCCCATCCTTAGCTATAAGAATAGAATGAAAGAAAACCGCTATATTGTAAAATGGGCAATCGATTCTTTGCATGCAAAAGGGTATAAAGGACTTAACTCACCTGAACTTGTAGTGAAAACTCCGTGGTCTAGTGTGCTTCGATTTTCAACTCTCCAAGGTTGGGTTTATTTGAAACAAATGCCCAAAGCTATCGCCTTAGAACCAAAGGTCATGTGTTTATTAGCGGAGCAATTTCATGCCAATGTGCCTCGGGTGATAGCGATTAACGATAAACACCACTGTTTTCTGATGGAGGATGGTGGCTTGACTCTGCGAGAATATTTAAAAGCCAGTTTTCAACCGGAGTTATTAACTCATGTTACGCACATAAACTTGTAGTTTGACTAAAAAGCATTAGAATTCCGCCCTTAATTTTAGGGAGGGAATTAAATGGATATGCTTGATCTTTATAGTGATTATTTGATT
>NZ_RZGQ01000268.1 GCF_003989735.1 Legionella sp. km772
GAAAATCAAATAATCACTATAAAGATCAAGCATATCCATTTAATTCCCTCCCTAAAATTAAGGGCGGAATTCTAATGCTTTTTAGTCAAACTACAAGTTTATGTGCGTAACATGAGTTAATCACATACTTTAGTCAATTATAGGCTGTTTTAAAGCACTAGCAGTTTTATTAATAAATAAATCATGCGACACTGATAAGATTATCATAAGCAATAAACAGAATGCGCACTAAAAAAATAATACTAACTAACTTTAGCCGCGCTGTATGCAGTGAATCTTTATGTCTAAGACCTGATACAGAAAAAGAACTATTTACTTACCTTAATACTCACCAACCTAAATCGATACTTACACGAGGAGCGGGATTAAGTTATAGCGATTGTTGTTTAAATAAAGATGGTTTGATAATTAATACCGAACGTTTTAATCATTATCTTGATTTCGATCCTTCGTCAGGACTAGTTATTTGTCAAGGCGGCATCACTTTTTATGAGCTTTTAAGGCTACACCCGGATTTTATCCCACCAGTGCTTCCAGGCACAGTGCATGCAACCTTGGCGGGTGGGCTTGCTAATGATGTGCATGGTAAAAATAACCATCACGCCAAGAGCTTTGGCCATTGGGTTGAATGGATTGAGCTTTTTATTAAGGATAGGCTTATCCGATGCAGTAGGAAGGAACATAGTAGCTTATTTTATGCAACGATTGGAGGCCTTGGTTTAACCGGTATAATTATTCGTTTGGCTTTACGACTGAAAAAAGCCTCACATTTTGTGCAGGTAGAAAATGAATCTTTTGACTCTCTCAACCAGCTTATTGAGCGAATGACTCATCATGGTATTTCTTATGACTATCAAGTGGCTTGGCTAGACCTATTAAACAAAAAACCGCGCGCCCTTTTATCCTTAGCTCACCATATCCCGCCGTTTCAAGCAAAAGAAAAAGCCGTGCATGCTGTCCCAGCCCTACCTATTTCTTTGATAAAAAAATGGAATATGAAATGCTTTAATAATTATTATTATCATCATAAAAAACCTAAAGAAGCATTAGGTCTAGAAGATTTTAATAATCCTTTAGATAGATTAAAACATTGGAATCGATTATATGGCAAGAAAGGCTTGTTACAATTTCAAGCAGTTTTCCCAACAAACAGTGCAAGTGCGACAATAGAGCAGCTGATAAAAATAATTAACTCATCAAACGCGATCCCTACTTTAGCGGTAGTGAAATTATTTACTCAGCCTGGGGCGGGCCTCCTCTCCTTTTGCATGCCTGGAATTACTTTAGCGGTGGACTTTAATAATAATCAGTACGCCCAACTTGCAATTAAGAAGATGAATCAATTCATCTTAGAAAATAAGGGAAAAATCTATTTAGCTAAAGATTTATTCTTAACTTCAGAACAATATGAAGCCATGTATGAACAGCATGCCCAATTTTCCAAATTAATAATTGATTATCAATCACCCATGCATTCTGATTTAGGACAACGCTTAGGAATAATGAAATGAAAAGAACATGGATTATATTAGGCGCCACATCCGTTATTGCAGAACAATTTGCCCATATTGCCGCTAAAGAGAATTATAAACTACGCTTAGTGGGCAGAGACGTAGAGCACTTAAGCTTAATCTGTCAGGATATTCAACTACGCTTTCATGTTACCTGCGAATTAGCTGTATGTGATTTAAATCAAGAAACAGAGCCCCTCTTAAGCTTATTTGATTCCCTTGATGGAGAGTGTGATTTATTCATAGCCCATAGTGATTTTACGGACAATCATCATCTAACCACGCCCTCTATAAATAGCATAATAAAAATCAATGTTTTATCCACCGTTTCGATAATTAACTATTATTTGCATTTAAATCAAAAGGAACACCATCTTCTTTATTTAAGTTCTGTAGCAGCTTGTCGTGGTCGCGCCAAAAATAGTCTTTATGGTGGGACAAAAGCAGCTATCGAAGTTTATTTACAGGGTTTACAGCAAGCAGCCTCCCCAACACAACATATTAGTATTGCAAAACTAGGTTTTATTGACACCAAACAAACTTATGGTCTTCCTGGGGTATTTTACGCAGCACCACCGCAATTATGCGCACAGGCCTGTTGGAAGGCAGTTAAAAACAAAAAACGAGAATTTTATTTCCCTAAATTCTGGTTCTTTATTATGACAATTATTCGTTCTTTACCTTTTTTTGTTTATAAAAAGTTGGTGGTATAAAGGGGAGAGCGGGCAAAAGCCCGTACTCTTATTTCAAGATTGAAACCATCGGAAAAATGGGATGAATAATACCAAAAAATTGAAGTATATAAATAATCAGTACAATTAATACTAAAACATTTAAAAGACTTTTGATCATGGGAGCCATAGGTATAAACACATTGATCAACCAAAGACCCACACCAAAAATAATAATTAAGGCCATCAAATTCAATAAAGTGTAGAGCATGATAATCTCCTTATCATTTCAAACTGCTCAGACTACCTAGAGATAAAATTATTGTCTTTTATAGTATAGATTATTAGAACTTAAACACTCAATTTAGATCATTAATATACTCTTAATAATTTTTTGTTACACTTTCCCTTACATTATTATTAGGAATATTAACTATGAGCCATGTATTAGTTAGAGAACAAGTAGATATTTTTAAATTACCTGTTATTGATCCAATCTATCAGGCTACTCCAGGAACCCAAGTAAGTATCGGCGATCTGATATAGGCGCGGATTTTTAGACGAAAAAAAGGTATTTTTAAGAGCTATTCTTCTAATATAAGAGGGGAATAGAATGACCAAAAAGCGAAATTATTACACTGCATCAAAAAAATCAA
>NZ_RZGQ01000269.1 GCF_003989735.1 Legionella sp. km772
TCAATTAACTAAAAATCAGATGAAAAGGCAATCTATTAAGCGGCTCAGAAAAAATGCTGGATGGGATGATTCTATTTTAACCACTATCTTATCTCAAAATTTTTCATGAGGTGACCCTGGCTTATCCTGTTGGCTCTTATGCTACCGGACAAAGCCTACCTGGATTTGGACCCCTACCAGCAAGAGCGAATCAATTTGTCGGAACTAATACCAAAACAGCAACCGCTCAAGTAATAGCTAAGTTCTAAAAAAGCACTCCAAAAGACCAGCTTGCTTGGGCCTCGGCCCAACACCCCCTACACCCGGCTCCTTTAGAGCCTCATTTTCTAGGTCGAGCCCTGGCTCGACCTTTTTAGGAAGGCTAAAATTTGACTAGTTTAATTAAATAGCATTGGTTTCTGTACTCAGCGCAGGCCAGTCGATATAGCCCTTCTCACTACCACCATACCAGCTTTCTTTTGGTGCTTCGGCAGCCAAGGGCAATCCTAATCTAAACCGCTCAACTAAATCAGGGTTCGCTATAAAGGGGCGACCGAAACAAATTAAATCCGCTCGATCTTCCTGCCGCGCTTCTACAGCCATTTTTAAATCATAACCATTGTTCGCCATATAAACACCATCAAACAAGGCACGCAAAATAGGAAAGCTAAATCCTTCAGGAATAATACGAGGACCAATAGTTTCCCCTTCAACACAATGAAGGTAGGCGAGCTTAAATTGATTCAGCTGTTTGACGACATAGGTATAAAGGGCCATGGGATTAGAATCCTCAATATCATTAGCATGGCTCACAGGAGATAGACGCACCCCGACACGGTTTGATGGCCATACTGAACATAAGCCCTTGAGCACGTCAATAAGTAGGCGGGAACGATTTTCAAAATTACCGCCATACTGATCTGTCCTCTGGTTGGTCTTATCACACAAAAACTGTGCAATTAAATAACCATTGGCAGCGTGCAACTCAATACCATCAAATCCAGCTTCCAAGGCACAGCGAGCAGCATGAACATAGTCCTCAACAAGACCTGCAATTTCTTGCGTCGTTAAAGCCCTTGGCGTTACAAAATCTTTAAAGCCATTAGCAGTAAATGCTTTTCCAGCCGGGCGAATGGCAGAGGGGGCTACCGGGAGTTGATTATTTTCTTGTAAATCAGGATGCGAAATACGTCCTACATGCCACAATTGAGCGAAAATGTGCCCGCCTTTACGATGTACAGCCTCAGTTACCAACTTCCAGCCCGCAACTTGTTGCTCACTGTAAATGCCTGGTGTAAATGCATAGCCTTTAGCTTGGGGAGAAATTTGAGTGGCTTCAGAAATAATGAGCCCTGTTGATGCCCTTTGTGCATAATATTCCGCATGCATCAGTCCTTGTGCATCCCCACTTCCAGCTCTACTTCTCGTTAACGGAGCCATAACAATGCGGTTGGCCAAGGTTAAGGCACCTAAGCGGAAAGGTTTTAATAAATCTGCAGTATTACTCATCCTATAAATACTCCACACAGTAAACGATTTTTTACTATAGCATCAAATTCATAACATGTACTCATTTAGCTGCAACAAATTCTGTTGACAAAAAGTTTATTTTGGATATAATTTGCCCAAATAGCTGGATAAACTAAGCCTTACTTTTTATGGCTGCAGAGAGCTTATTTCATGTTGAGAAACGCTTATGAAATTTAACTCTAAAACCTTACAAGCCCGTTTTGATGAGCTTAAACCTCTATTGGAGAGCCTAAAACTCCCAGACGCGGTATCAGAAGATATTAAAGGGCTTGAAGTCTATCTTGGCACCCTTCACTTAAAAGAAGACTTTACTTTAAATTTAAATTTTAATACTACACCTTCTCATCAAGAAGAATTATTAGTTTGGAACCATAAAACCCAACGCCTACTCTATGTGAAAAACCATTATGGCGTAGCCTGCTTGTCCCACGATAAGGGCTATTATCAACACATCAACTATGATGACAAAGAAGTGCTTATAGAGCTCCCCTTGGTGGAAGCTCCTAGTGAGGTGAAGAAAAGAATTGGCGAAGAAGAGAAATTGTCTTTATTCTTATCTTTATTCAGCCAAAGCTTAAATGCCCAACACCGAAACTTTTTTTATTTTAATTAATCGCAAGAACGTATACTATTGCGCCATACAAAAATGAGTATTGAGTATCTTAATGAATCGCACCAAAAGAAGCATTAGCACCATTATTTTCATGGGTAGATGGTTACAATTACCTATGTATTTAGGGCTTATCTTGATCCTTGCAGCCTATGTTTATCGTTTTACCCGCGAATTATTTTCTTTAATTCTGCATATTAATGGCTTTGATGACACCCATATTATGCTCGGGGTTTTAGACTTAATTGACGTGGTCATGATAGCTAATCTCCTTATTATGGTAGTGATGGGCGGTTATGAAACCTTCATTTCCCACCTTGATTTAAATTCTCACCCCGATACGCCCGAATGGCTAGATCATTTAGATGCAGGAGCAATGAAGGTGAAACTCGCCCTTTCCTTAGTAGGGATTTCTTCAATTCATTTGCTAAGAACCTTCATCGATCCCACCAAAATGAGTAATTTTTCCGTCATGTGGCAAGTCATTATTCATGTCACCTTAATTGCTTCTGCCTTAGCAATTGCCTGGACCAACCATTTGTTAAATAAGGCTCATCGAGTTGAAGAAGTCGCTGTCGCGTAATGTTTTGTTCACAAAACAATCGATAAATCTTAATTTAACGCGTTAACGTCTGGTTAAAATCAGAGTGAACTCATCCATCTCAATCATGCCAATTGCATGCTCATTT
>NZ_RZGQ01000027.1 GCF_003989735.1 Legionella sp. km772
CAAATTCTTTCAAAGCGCCCACACAGTTTGTCTTCTATCTTCTTAATGAACTTTGCCCCGAAGGCGTGCTGCGTATTCTACGGATTTCCCTTCCTATGTCAAACACTTTTTTCATTTTTTTTCATTCTTTTTTTATTCTTAGCAGAGACCAATCCATTTCGAGTTTTAGCAATTCATTTTGGCCAATATTGACTCTATAATGTAGCTTATAGTAATTAGGATATTTCCATGAAACGCTCATTAATTTTTCTTTTGCTTTCTTTTTTTGGCATATCATCTGCTGCACTCTCCTCTAATCCTGCCTCCTCACTCTTAGTTAACGCCCTCATTATTGGTAGGGATCTTAATAAACAACCCTTTTTCTTATGTCGGGTCCAATTAAATGGGGTGCAAGAAGTGGGTATCTTAGCGTCCCAATCATCCACTTGTATCCTTACTAAAGGGGATAAACTATACCCGAGCGCAGACTTTAGCATTCCGGATAAAAGGGAATTTGGTCTTTTTACCTGGAGCCGTAATACTGCAGGGGCAATAACTGTGGGCTCTACTCAAGATGGAAAACCTCTATTCCTCTGTCAGAGTAATTTTAATGGACTATTGTTACCTGGAAAAACTTGGCCTGGTTTTGGCCATTGTGAAGTGGTGTATAATGGTAAGCTATTAATTGCTGAACTTACTTATATATTAGTTTCCCTTAAGTAAGGTTTACGTTCATAGATTAGAAAACTCATATCATAAGGATTTTTTTCATCTTTACCGTGTTTTTGCTCTTCGGTGCATTTCCAAATAGAGTGTTCTATTGGAGGGAAGAAAACATCGGCATTAAAATGGTGATGGATTTTTGTAATATATAAACGGGAGGCCTGGAGGATAGCTTTAGCAAATAATTGGCCGCCGCCAATAATCATTATTTCCGGCTCATCTTTGGTAAGCTCCAATGCTTGTTCTAGATTACTTAACACAGTAAGCCCATTTTGTGGGCCAAGCGTTTTACTAATAACGATATTCTTTCTGCCGGGTAAAGGTTTACCAATAGATTCATAAGTACGACGACCCATAATAATTGGTTTTCCCATGGTCACTGCTTTAAAGTATTTTAGATCAGCAGGAAGATGGGTTAAGAGTTGGTTATTGATTCCAATTCCATTTTGTTCATCTAGCGCAGCGATTAGACTAATAAGGGCCATGTTTATTTCCTATTGTCTGCCATTTGCATTGCTGTTCTTACCGCAACGATCATGCTGCCCGTATCCACTTTACCCGTTCCAGCTAAATCTAATGCAGTTCCATGATCCACCGAAGTACGAATAATGGGTAAGCCTAAGGTTATATTGACAGAATGATTAAAACCGGCGTATTTCAAAACCGGTAAGCCTTGATCATGATACATTGCTACATAAGCATCACAGGCAGTTTCTCCTTTAACAAACATGGTATCCGCCGGATAAGGTCCTTGCACGTGGACACCTAAATCCTGTAAATGCTTTAAAGCTGGCTCGATAATGTCAATTTCCTCGCGCCCTAAATAACCAGACTCTCCTGCGTGAGGATTTAAACCAGCCACTTTGATCAGCGGTTTGTTAATAGCAAAATCATTAATCAAAGATTTATTTAATTGACTAATTACTTGAGTTATTAACGAAAATGAAAGCGTAGTTGCTACCTTATTTAAAGGTAAGTGTGTAGTTACTAAAGCTACCTTCATTTGCTCACAAGCAAGCATCATAACTACCTGTTTGGCCTGAAAATAATCAGCAAAAAACTCGGTATGCCCCGTAAATGACACGCCAGCAGCATTGATGTTAGCTTTATGCACCGGTGCCGTGACTAGAGCAGAAAATTGTTGCTGCTCACATAAAAGAGCAGCCTTATTTAATAGCTCTAAAACATACAGGCCATTATCAGGATCTAATTTACCAGGCTGAACTGCCTTCGGACAAAGGACTGAAGAGACATATAATTGATTTGGCTTAAACTCAAGGTAAGTCTCGGGGAGATAATCTAATATTTTCACGTTAAGATTTAGTAGCTTCGCTCTTTCTTGTAAAACTTTTTTGTCCCCAAGAACTACTAGAGGAAAGCCGTGCACTGCTAAAGCAAGACATAAATCGGGTCCTACTCCAGCAGGCTCGCCACTACTAATCAGCAAGGGCTTCATGCTAAATTTTTCTCAAGAATATTGATATAGGCTTCGGCCCGAATATGCTGTTGCCAATTTTGGACTGCTTCAGCAAATTTCCTTTGTTGTAAAAACTGTCTGACCTGTTGCTTTTTAAAGGCTTCGGAATCATCTTTTTGCTTACGAGCCAAAACTTGAATGAGGTGCCATCCAAATTGAGTTTTAACCGGTTTACTTATTGCATTAAGTGCTAAGCCATCCATTGCTTTTTCAAACTCAGGAACTAGTTCTCCAGGGTTTACCCAGCCTAAATCGCCTCCCTTAACCGCACTACCGGAATCGACTGAATATTGTTTTGCCATAAGGGCGAAATCTTTCCCAGCCTTTAATTGTTGATAAATATTGTTTGCTTGTTTTAGGGATTCAGAGGGCAGCATGCTGGCATCAGGCTTGATAAGGATATGACGGACATGAGTTAAAGAAACAACGTGCTTTTGGTTCTCACCACCAATAGCAATGAGTTTAATTAATTGAAAACCATTGCCGGCACGAATTGGCCCTGCCACCTGCCCTACTTTCATACGGACAACTTCTTTAGCAAAAAGCTCAGGGAGTTCAGCTAAATGACGCTCGCCCAAATCGCCCCCTTCCAGCGCCATTTCATCACTGGATTGCTCAATGGCTAAGCGAGTGAAATCCTCGCCTTTATTAACTTTAGCAAGCAATTGTTCCGCAGTAGCGCGGGCTTTTTTCACTTGTGCGGTTGTAGGTTCTTCATTAAGTGGTACAACGATATTTTGAACATGATAAGTGACGGCGCTGTTATCTACATGGTTATCGGTTTTTAAATAATGCTCAACTTGCTCGTTGGTGACATTAACCTCTTTACCTACAGCTTTTTGTTGTAAGCGAGAAATGATGATTTCTTTACGGATATTACGGCGGTACTCCTGCCAGCTAATACCTTGCTTGGTAATTTCTTCTCTAAGCTGGGTCAAACTTAGGTGATTACCCGTAGCGATGCGCTCAATAGCCTCATTCAATTCGGTACTATCAACAGTTATTCCATTTTGTTTTGCCATTTGTAATTGCAGATCCACATCGATTAAATGCTGCAGCACTTGCTTTCTTAATGCAGCTTCTTTGGGCACTTGCATTCTTTGCGCTAAAATTTGCTTCCGCGTCAATTCTACCTGGGCATCCAGCTCACTCGCAGTGATCACCCCATTATTGACTACAGCCACGACTTTATCTAATAACTGCTTGCCTTGAGCAAGACTCATTATTGACCCTAAAGCGCAAATTAATGCAATTCTTTTTAACATGCTTCATCCTCTTTTTAGCCTTGTCCGGCAATTTAGGCGATTATTAAAGAAAACACAAGAAATTTGGTTAAATAATACCCTAATTAACGCTGAAAAGGATCAGTATATCCTGGAATATAGGTGCTTAATATATTATGAGGATCACTGGTCGCCACTGAACCTAAACCTTTGAGTAATAATTGCAGATAAATATTATTATTGTATTGCGGTTCAAAATTAGCACTAAGGCTTTTGAACGTTCGGCCTCCCATAAGCCGCATGGCCCAACAACAGCTATCATACTGCACGCCTAATAATGACATCATGCTGTAATTTTTACTAATATTTTGACTGTAGGCGCCAATAGTGCTCCATTTTTCATTTAACGGCCAGGCATAAGCCAATAACGCTTGATGTAACGCGTTACTGTTACCAGCGTTATTAACCCGGGTTCGATCGGCATTAATTAAATAGCTATAACCCGCACTAACTGCCGCATTGGGAAGCGGATGATAGTGGAAATCAACATCGGTATTGTTGGTTGCTCTGGTAGCGGGGTCCCAGACGTAATCACCGGTGAGACTCCAAGCGGAGTTGAAATGGTAAGTAGCCCTGGAGGCAACGGGTGAATAGTCGAAAGTGGGGGATAAATAACCAATCATGTTGGGGTTTGCCAGACAATAACCTTTATTGCTCTGACACAATTGTACTTTCCGGTCAGCAAAATATCTAATTTGCCCTACCGTTATATTAGCCTTTTCTGCACCTGTAGCCTCACTTAACCACCGCGAAGTTAATGCATAGGTTAATTGATTCGCATCACCAATGCGGTCAAAACCCGAGAAGCGATTAGTTCGAAATAATTGGCTTGCATTAAAAATCATGTAGCCTGAATCATAAATAGGTAATTGAGATTGATCTTGGTAAGGGACATTTAAATAAAATAAACGCGGCTCTAAGGTTTGTGAATAAGCTTGTGAGTTAATAGATAAATCGCGTTCAAAATATAAGCCGCTATCTAAACTATAGCGAGGAATAGCTCGATTATAATCATGGTTAGGAATATCCCCTGGATTATTCACACTATAATAAGTCTCTACCAGTTGTACTGAGGGCGTGACAAAGCCCCAGGGTTTAAGATAAGGCAAGGATAAATTTGGGTTTAGGTTTAAGCGCGGACCTTGTTGCCTTGCGCGGACCTCCCAGCTTTGGGTTGGCCAATGAAACTCATCATATTGACCTAAAAAATTTACATTCGCATTAAAGGGCAAGTTGTAATAGAGGCCTCGAGCCGATAACTGCGGCAAGCGTTCATAGACGGAAGAGACTGGCGGCTCATTGACTGGATGTAAGGTTTGATAACTTTGTACCATCCCTCTAAAAAGCCAATGATCGGTAGTATAGGTCAAGTCTGCTTGGCGCAATAATTGCCGTTGGGTAATTTGAGCAAGGTTGGAGCTAAAATCTTGTAAATAATAATCATCCGAAACTTGCTGGGCATTAAGGTTAAATTTCAAGTTAGGGGTGAGGCGGGTTTGTTCGATAACGCCTAAAGACCATCGATTATCCGACTGATTAGCTAAGCGTGGATAGGATAATTCATTATCAAGTAAGAAATTCTTATAGGCTTTATCGTGCGGTAAAAAATTGCCACTCAGAATCCCAAAGCTATTAGAGGTTAAGTATCTAAATTCCCCACCCATCATCAGGCCCCGTTCACTATATAAATGGGGGGTTAGGGTCATATCGTAATTAGGGGCAATATTCCAATAGTAAGGTAAACCTAGATCGAGCCCCCCTACATTGGAATAACCAACCAAGGGTAATAAAAAACCCGATTTACGTTCTTTATTAGTAGGGAAACTCAAATAAGGAGTATAGAAGACTGGCCACTGGCGAATACGAATAACGGCATTTTTAGCCACCCCTGTTGCCTTAGCATCATCAATGGCGATGGATTTTGCCTCGACATCCCAAGCTTTATCTTGTGGCGCACAGGTGGTATAGGTTGCCTTTTGTAATAAATAATCTTTATTAGCATAACGCCTAATTAAACTGGCTCGTCCCCACGCCGGTAAGACTGCGCCAGAGCGCTCAGTATTAAAACGATAAACCACATCAGAAATCTCTCCTGATTTATCTTGTGGGTTAACCACCGCTTTTTTGGCAATCATCATACGGCCTGGTTCTAAGTAACGAACCTCACCTAAAAATTCAATCCTATTAACTTGGTTGGTTTTAACGTCCCTATAGATATAGGCTGTTTGTGCATTAACAATTCTTTGTGTTTGCTGTATTTCAACATGGCCAGTTAAAGTTGAAGGTTTGTCGCGATAGAAAGACACCTTATCAGCCATTATGCGAACTTCATCGGGGCTGGCTAATGGGGCCACCGTTATGGTTTGGTAGAAGCCCTGGCAAACAGAGGCGTTGGGGGCGGCCTGCCATCCCAAACATTGGGCATATTTTGCTCGTATATCATCGGTTAAATCAAGCTCTCTGGCAATCACACAAGCTTGTACTGGCTCACTAATTAATAAAGCAGGCTCATCGCTCGCGCGCGCCATGGCTACATAGAAAAAAAGACAACTTAGAGTTAGAAAAAGAACCGAACTCCAGCTTACTTTTTTTTTATAAAAAAGGGTGAAAACTCGCCAAGGAACCATGAAAAAAGAAAAACTCTTCAGCTTATTATAAAAGTTAATGTTCACCACTCACAAAATGCCTTATTATTGCCCTAATAAGTTCTTCTAACCTTAATCTTATAGGGTGAGGTTTTATACCTTAATGGAATGATTAAAAAAATATATTTAATTTGCAAGAAGTTATTGCAATCGTCAATTAACATATAGAGAGCAGTATATCATGCATGAGCGAGAAAGCGCACTGAAAGAATGGCTAAAACAAGTCATTCCCTACCCTAATTTTAATCTAACCCCTTTGACTGGCGATGCGAGTTTTAGACGCTATTTTCGCGTTCAATATCAAAACACAAGCCTAATTGTAATGGATGCACCGCCTGGCAAAGAAGATCTTAAGCCGTTCATTAATATAAGCAAGGTTTTAACGCAAGCCCAGGTTCCCACGCCTGAGCTAATAGCCATGGACGTAGAACAAGGCTTTTTACTCCTTAGTGATTTAGGAGATGTGCTCCTCCTCAATGAGTTAAATAAAAATACAGCTACCGATTATTACCAAAAAGCCATCAATACCTTATTAATGATGCAAAAAATTTCCACGAAGGATTCACAAATACCCGCATTTGATAAAGCTTTTATGCTCAAAGAAATGAGTCTTTGCCCCGACTGGTTTTTAAAAAACTATCTAGCCCTGGAATTAAAGCCCATTGAGGAACAATTAATGATCAATACCATGGATTGGCTTGCGGATGAGGTTGCCCAACAACCCCTTGTCTTTATCCACCGCGATTATCATTCGCGTAATATTATGGTGCAAGAATCCGCATCCCTCGCTGTTATTGATTATCAAGATGCCATGCAGGGTCCCTTAACTTACGATCTCGTATCTTTGCTTAAGGATTGCTATATTTCTTGGCCTAGAGAGCAGGTATTAGAATGGCTGAATTATTTTTACGAGCATCAACCCCTTGCGCAAGTGTATTCTGAAGAGGAGTTTATTCGTGCTTTTGATTTATGCGGCTTACAACGTCATTTAAAGGTATTAGGCATTTTTTCCCGTCTTTATTTACGGGATGGAAAAGCAGGCTATCTTGCCAATCTGCCCCTGACCTTGCAGTATGTTTTGCAATGCGCAGAAACCTATGAAGAACTTCACCCTTTCTTTCATTTTCTGCAAAACAGAGTTTATCTACCATGAAGACGGCAATGATCCTAGCAGCAGGGCGTGGGGAACGATTAAAACCCCTTACAGATAAAGTTCCTAAAGCACTATGTATCGTCCAAGATAAACCCTTAATTGAACATCACATAGAGAAGTTGGTGCAAGCAGGATTTGGCCATTTGGTCATTAATCATGCTTATTTGGGCAGTCAAATTCGTCGCAAAATAGGGCATGGTAGTCGATGGGGAGTAGACATTTCTTATTCGGCGGAACCACCAGGCGGGCTTGAAACAGGCGGCGGGATTGTCAAAGCCTTACCCTTGTTGGGTAATGAGCCCTTTATTACCGTCAATGCAGACATTTATACGGATTTTGATTTTAAACACCTGCCGAGGGCAGAGTTAACTTATTTGCATCTAGTTTTAACAAAGAAAAATCCTGAGTTGGGACATCATGGGGATTTTGGCTTAGTAAATGCTCGCCAGCTCACAAATACTCCACGAGAGTATACCTTTGCCGGAATAGCTTGTTACAACCCCGAAATTTTTCAAGGCTTACCTCAAGGACGGTACTCAGTTTCCCATTTAATGCGTGATTATGCTCAAGCAGGAAAGGCAAGCGCTGAACTTTATGAGGGAGTCTGGTTTGATATAGGGTCCCTAGAGCGTCTTAAAGCGGTGAATGACTTCCTCAAGCGCCATTAACTCTTTGCTGATTATGTACTCATCCTCCTTAGCAGTGCAAATCTTAAGCTGGTAACCCAAGGTTACAGCTAAGAAATCACGCGGCTGAAACCGCGTGAACTACCTACTTGGAGAATTTCCATGAGTCATTTTACAATGGACACTTAGCCCTGCTTATTCTTGCGGAAAATCCCTTAATTGTGGCTTCAAGCGTATGCCTTGTTTTGCAGCATAAGCTTGTAAACCCTTTTCAGGATCAAGCATTAATAATTTAAACTCTTGGGCATTAATGGTGATTGATCCACCTTGCGCGTTACGCATAATTTGCCCTTTACTGTCTGATTTATATAATCTGCCGTCCTGACTTAAAATATTATGAAAAGCCAGCCAGGCATTAAATATTTTATCTAAAGCGTCTGTGGTTTTATCATCTATGACCGCCATTATAATCCTTGCGATTGTTGGGTCTCAAGCGCAGCTTCTGGCTCACCCTCAAATACCATGGTAGTAGCTAAATCAATACTTTCTGCGGTATACGCCCTTAGCACTTCACCCTCATCACTTACAGCAATATGCATGGTGTATTCATTGCCTTCAGCATTGCTTTCTATCGATTTAGCACCTTCTGCCGCGAGACTTGCGTGTAATTTTTCAAACGTGGTTGAACCTTGTTCGAGCCTTCCTGACCAAGCATCGGAATTGCCTCTTAATTGACAATCAACATATTTGGCAAAAGCGGTTAATTGTCCTTGTAAAAGTTTGGCATGGTTAGCCAGATCGGGGGTATCAAGTTTTTCTAGATTTAAGGCAAAAACCTTTTGCTCAAACCTTAAGCATAAATACTTAGCACCCTCAATCGATGCGGCAGCAAGTTGTAATGCCTTTTCTATCGACTTTACATCCGGAAGCTCTTTCATTTAAACCTCAATACCTATAGTTTACTAAATTATAGCAAAGACGATTTCATCTTGCTTTACTCCTTTGGGTTTCATCTTAACGGTGAGTGAATTGAGTCAATGATTGAGGAAAAAGTTTTTTTCTTCATTGAATCAAAATCAAACTCATCCACTAAAATCGCATCCCACCGTGCTTGTTCTACGCTCAGTACTGTTTCCATCTCGGCGGCAGTTAACTCACCCTTAGCGACCTTTTCTTGTAATTTTTCCTTTAATTTACTGCCCTTAAACCGCCGTAAGTCACTTATCTTTTTGACTACTTCTTCTGATTTTATAATCAACTGTAAGACATGCTCCATTTTATCCACGGGTTCCTTTTCATCACCACTTAGATAAATGTATTGTTTAATTCGTTCTCTATAATAATTATTACTGGTCATTAAATGGGCTAATTTGTTGTCAAGCTTGTCAGAAGGATAAGCCATTGTTTGCCCAAAAGGAAACGCAAAGAAACGCATCACCACGCCTAAAAATTTAGAGGGGAAGTTCTGACAAAATTGCAACATCGATTTTTGGGCATGATAAAAACAGTAATCTACCGCCCATTTAGCATGCAATTGCTCATCTTTATTGTCCTGATGCATTTGCACATTTCTCAATACCGCCATTGCCATGTATAAATAAGACATACCATCGGCTAAGCGCGCGGATAAGCGTTCTTTTCGTTTCAGATCGCCGCCCAAATAAATAAGGGATAAGTCAGCAAACCAAGCATAAGCATGGCTTAAGCGGGCTAGGCGCTTATATTCTTGTTTCATAGCGCTATTAGGGGCCGCTATAAAAATTCCCCCTGTCCAAGCAGAGCAGATTGTTTTTGCCATATTCTGTAAGAAATAAGTAATATGCTTCCAGATAATACTTCTAAATGCTTCTTTATTTTCACTCGAAACAGCATAAAATTCATCGCGGATAAAGGGATGACATGCCATAGAGCCTTGGCCAAAAATCAATAAATTTCGTGACATAATATTGGCCCCTTCTACGGTAATAGAAATAGGGGCACCTATATAAAAATTATTTAAATAATTACGCGGTCCGACCACAACAGCTCTGCCCGCATGCACATCCATGGCGTTGGTCACAACTGTACGTGCTAGCTCGGTATTAAAATATTTAGTAATAGCTGAAGCTACCGAAGGCTTTTTATGCTCATTGACTGCGGCAACCGTCAATAGGCGCGTTGAATTGATAATATAGTTCAAGCCGGCAATTTCAGCTAATTTTTCAGCCACCCCCTCGAATTGAGCGAGCTCCACATTAAACTGGCGACGAGCACGCGCAAATGCGCTAGTAGTTAGGTAGGAGACCGTTGAAGATGCGGCACCCAAAGCAGGTAAAGAAATAGAACGGCCTATGGATAAACATTCAACCAACATTTGCCAACCTGCCCCAGCTTTCTTTTGCCCCCCAATAATGGTGGTAATCGGCACAAAAATATCTTTGCCCCGTAAAGTGCCATTCATGAAAGGTTGGTTAGCAGGTAGGTGGCGATTACCAATAGTTAAATTTTCGCTATCACGGGGAATCAATAAGCAAGTAATTCCCTCTTGACCTTCACCTTGCAATAGCCCCTCAGGATCTTTTAGGTTAACTGCTAAACCAATCAAGGTGGCTACTGGGGCAAGGGTAATCCAACGTTTATCTAAAGAAATATTAAGGCCGAGAACCGCTTTTCCATCTACTTCTTTCTTCACTACAATGGCTTCAGACTGAATAGAGGTCGCATCGCTTCCGGCTTCAGGTTCAGTTAAGGCAAAACAGGGGATATCGATACCTCTGGCAAGGCGGGGTAAGTAATAGGCTTTCTGCTCATCAGTACCATAATAATTTATTAATTCACCTGGGCCTAAAGAGTTGGGTACCATGACGGTTACCGCAGCAACACCTGAACGACTAGCGATTTTCATTACCACCTCTGAGTGGGCGCGCGCAGAAAACCCTTTACCGCCAAACTCTTTAGGAATAACTAAACCAAAAAAACCATTTTCTTTTATATAAGTCCACACCTTAGGCGATAAATCACCCTCTTGGGCAATTTGCCATTCATCTAACATAGAACAAAGAGTTTGTACTTCATTATCGAGGAAGGCTTGTTCTTCTGCAGTTAAAACAGTAGAGATATTGGCTAAACGCTCCCAATCGGGGTTACCTCTAAAAAGATCCTGCTCAACCCAGGTATCTCCCGCATTGAGCGCCTCTTCTTCGGTCTTAGATAATTTAGGAATTGATTTGCCTGCTGTTTTATAAAAATAATCCGCTAATACCACCCGGACATCTTCTACCAGCAAAACCAGTAGGCTTAGCAGAATAAAGGTCCAAATAAGAATGCCAGGAATCAACGACAAACCAATAAAGAACGTCGCTGCGATTAAATAAACCACGCTACCGATTTCCCAAATGATTGGACTTGCTGCTCGATACAGAACAATCAAGGTGAAAATTACATAAATTAAAAAGAGTAGAATAGCCATTAGAATACCTTCCTTTGCTTTTATTATTTAACCTCATACGACTGCGATCATCAGCTAATTTTAATTGCAACTGAGGATGTAGTGTACCTTACTGCTAACCAAAATTACTGTTTCTATGCAAGATCTATTACAAGCTAAGGTACTAGTATATACTCTTTATGTTCTATTTTGCAGTATCTACCAAGTATAGCTACCTAACTAAAACTGGATAAAACTCTATGACAAACAGGCTGGTCTGGAATTTTGAATTCACTCCCACCACCCATTTTAACTTATCTGAGCTTGATCATGAAAAAGAAGACGAATTAAAATGGGAAGCCCGCTTTTTTTGGCCTGAAACCGACATTATTAACCTTCAACTTATTGATAGTTCATTATTAGAGCTCACACAGTACCAACATAAACAAAAAAATGATAAATATTATTTATTAGAGCACAATTATAATATTAAAAATCGTCGCGATGAATTAGTCTATAAGCCCTTAATCAAACAAGGAAAATATGCGGTTGGATTTGGCCATAAACTCAATCTTTCTGAGCTTTGCAAATCACCACAAGCAGCACATAAATCAGACTTAGATGACATCTGGGATCAGTTAAAACACGCTAAAAAAATAGTAGTAAAAAAAGAATCTTTTAGTTATAAATTTTCAACCCAACCCAGTACAAAATTAGAACTTGCGCGCATTGAAGTAAAATCGTCTATTTATTTCACGCTTTGTGTTGAAGGTAAATCCCGCCCCCTCGTTGAAAAATTGAGTCACTATTTAGTGGGGAAAAAACCGACTGATGACTATGTAGGCTTCCTTAAAAAGATAACTCAAAAATCATGAATACCTTATTAACTATTCTATTCAGCTTCACAAAAATTGGCCTCATCTCTTTAGGTGGAGGGAACTCCATGCTAAAGCTGTTAGAATATGAGGCTGTAACTTATCGTCATTGGGTAAGCCCTGAAGAGTTTGTTGCCATGGTAGGGACAAGTTTCATCTTTCCAGGCTTAACCGCGGTAAAATTATCTGCGTTGATTGGTTATAAAGCCGCAGGAATTGCGGGACTTATTCTTGCCGTGTTATCGCTTAATTTACCAGGTTTAATCATGGCAGCCCTAGGTTATCATTGGCTGACTAGTCATGATGGACCCATCACTCGTAAAATCATGATCGCCGTACAATATGGGGCACTCGCTTTGCTGGCTGCAGCCACTTTTTCAATTGCCCAAAGTGTGGTCCATGTTAATTTTTCTATTCCCATTGCACTAAGCTGCTTCGTCTTCTTTTTAGCTTTGGTTTTTTGGGATTTATCACCCTTTTACGGTTTTCTTGCATTTATTGTTGTTAGTTATTTTTTAGTTAACAGTTAGTAGTTATTAATAGGCTGAATAAGGAATAGATTTACCCATGGATAATATACTGGATAACCCCGAGTATTATATTAATAGAGAGTTTTCTGCTATAGCATTTAATCAACGCGTTTTAATGCTCGCCAATGATGAGCGCGTACCGCTTTTAGAACGAATGCGTTTTCTTAGTATTTGTAGTAGCAATTTAGATGAGTTTTTTGAAATCCGCGTAGCCGGACTTAAAGAAAAAATAGCGATGTCATCCGGTAAATTAACTATTGATGGTTTACGGCCAGACGAAGTCTATAGCCAGATAAGTCAAAAGGTCCACTTGTTAATTGATGAACTCTACAGTATTTTCAATAAACAGCTGCTACCTGCCTTAAGTAAGGAGAATATTCATTTTCTGGATACACATCAATGGACCGATGACATTCATATTTGGGCAAAACATTATTTTAAGCATGAGATTCAGCCTATTATTAGCCCTATCGCTTTAGATCTCGCCCACCCCCTACCGCGTTTAATCAATAAAAGTTTAAATTTTATTATCTCTTTGAGTGGTAAAGACGCCTTTGAACGAAATATTAATTATGCGGTGGTTCATGCCCCAAGAACCATACCCCGAATGATTCATCTTCCTTCAGAATTATGTGATGATGGCCATTACTTTGTTTATTTGTCCTCAATTATTAAAACTCACGTTAATAGTTTATTCCCCGGAATGGAAATTAGTGGCTGCTATTCCTTTCGTTTAACTCGAAATAGTGACTTATTTCTCCGTGAAGAAGAAATTGATGATTTAGCTAAAGCGGTGCAACGTGAAATTTTTTCCCGCCATTACGGCCACGTAGTGCGTTTAGAAATTGAAAATAAATGCCCCGAACAAATTGTTGATTTCTTATTACAAAAATATCATCTTCGCTATGAGGATACTTATTTTTGTGACGGCCCAGTTAACATCCAGCGTTATATGAATGCCATTAATAGCATTGATCGACCTGATTTGAATTACCCCTCCTTTATTGCCCAATACCCTAAATTCCCTCATGGAGAACGTAATTTATTCAATGTTATTGATGAGCAAGATATTTTATTACATCATCCTTATCAAAGCTTCGATGTGGTCTCTGATTTCCTGCGCCAGGCCGCCAATGATCCTAATGTTTTAGCCATAAACCAGACCTTATATCGTACCCACTCCGAATCCATTATGGTTGATGCTTTAGTCGATGCCGCCCATTCAGGAAAAGAAGTGACCGCGGTTATTGAACTACGCGCCCGTTTTGATGAAGAATCTAATTTGCGATTGGCTAATAAATTGCACGCCGCAGGGGTGCTGGTTTTGTATGGGGTAGTAGGCTATAAAACCCATGCAAAAATGACCTTGGTAGTGCGCAGAACCCATGGAAAATTAAAGCGCTATGTGCATGTAAGCACCGGAAACTACCACGAACAAACTGCTAAACGCTATACTGATATAGGCTTACTTACCTGTGAGCCCACGATAGCCTCTGATGTCCAAATTATTTTTCAACAACTGACAGGCTTAGGCCGGGTAGTTAAATTAAAAGCATTAAGCCATGCCCCCTTCACTTTGCAAAAAACCTTGTTACAACATATTGAGGAATGCAGTGCAGCGGCCGCTAATGGTATTGATGCAGAAATAATGCTTAAGGTTAATGGTTTGACTGATAAAGTAACCATCCAAGCTTTGTATAAGGCCTCACAAGCCGGAGTGAAAATTAATTTATTAGTCCGGGGAGTTTGCTGTTTAAAGCCAGGATTAGAAGGAGTATCAGAGAATATACGCGTACTCTCTTTTATCGGTCGCTTTCTTGAACACCATCGAGTTTATTATTTCCGTATTAATGATGTGGAACATTTTTTTTGTTCCAGTGCGGATTTAATGGAACGCAATTTATACAACCGCATTGAAATAATGTTTCCCATTCTCGATGAGGATTGCCGTAAGCGAATAAAAAATGAAATCATAAAAAATTATCTTAAAGACAATAGTAATACCTGGGAAATGCAAAGTAATGGCTCATATAAACCTAGCATTGAAGGCAATAATTCTGCGCAAGAAAAACTAATTTCCTTATATGAAGACAAAGATAGTTCTCTTTAGACTGGGGGCTTATATTCTAGGTTAACTCTGCGCTAACCTAGAATCAGGCCTAACCATAGAAAACCTACCTTTTATTTAATTAAGGTCTTGTGCAATTTCCCAGGCTCTTCACATACTAAACGCGGAACTAAATAACCGGGTAATAAAGCTTGTAAACTTTCATGAATTGCCCGAGCCTTATCGCGCGCTAAATCAAAATGTGCCGCTCCTTTTACTTTATCCAAAACGTGCAAATAATAAGGCAAAATTCCATATGAAAATAAGGCCTGACTTAAATTCTTTAACAGTTCAGGGTCATCATTAACCCCTGCTAATAGAACCGATTGACTTAATAAATGACAACCACTTTGCTTTAACCCCGCACAGACTTTTTTTACCTCATCGTCAAGCTCTTGCGCATGGTTGCAGTGTACAACCAGAACTTTATGCAGAGGGGAAGACGCAAGTAAGTCCAGCAACCCCTGCTCAATACGCTCAGGGAATACAATAGGGATACGTGAATGGATACGTAAAGTATGGATATGAGGGATGTCTTCCAAGCGCCTAAGTAATTGCTCCAGCACTAAATTACTGACTAGCAAAGGATCGCCACCACTCAAAATAACTTCGGTTATCGTATGGTCTTTTTTTAAATAATCAAAGATAGCATCCCAACCCAAACGGCCTGGATTATTACTCTGATAGGGAAAATGACGACGAAAACAATAGCGACAGTTCACTGCACATGCGCCAGTTAAAGTTAAGAGCACGCGGCCATGGTACTTATGAATTAAGCCTTTCACAGGATTGGCTTGCGCCTCTTCTAGGGGGTCTAACTCATATCCTGGTACCTCAGCCAGTTCTTGAGGTGAGGCTAAAACTTGTAATAATAAGGGATCGAGAGGGTTCCCCTTTTGCATGCGTTGGGCAAAACTTAAAGGAATACGGCTGGGAAATTGTTTCTCGGCTAAAGCAGAGCCCCCCTGAGGTAATTCTAAATAAGTTAATAATTCATCGGCCGATGAAAAACCCGTTGTTAATTTTTTTTGCCAACTCAAAGAGGAATCTCGCATTAATTGTACAGACTTGATAAACTGTGCGAACTTTAGCGAAAATGCAAGAAAATCTCAACTGTGGAGAGAAAATGGCCAATTATAGTACTAATGAGTTTAAAAATGGTTTAAAAGTAATGGTAGATGATGCACCCTGTAACATTCTAGAATGTGAATTTGTTAAACCAGGAAAAGGACAAGCTTTTACCCGGATTAAAATTCGTAATTTAAAAACTGGACGGGTTGTTGAACGTACGTTTAAATCGAATGAAACCTTACCTTCTGCTGATGTGGCCGATGTAGAAATGCAATACCTCTACAATGATGGAGAACAATGGCATTTTATGGTTCCCGATAATTTTGAGCAATATGCGATGAATGAAGCAATTGTCGGTGAAGCTAAGCAATGGTTAAAAGATCAGGATATTTGCATTGTTACTTTATGGAATAATGAACCTATTCAAGTACAACCCCCAACCTTTGTTATTCTAGCGATTACTGAAACCGATCCTGGCGTACGTGGCGATACCTCAGGTGGTGGTGGAAAGCCGGCTATCTTAGAAACAGGTGCAGTAGTACGGGTTCCTTTATTTATCCAGACTGGTGAACTGATTAAAGTAGACACGCGTAAAGGCGAATACGTTTCTCGAGCGAAAGAATAATACCCCCTCGGATAACGAGTTTGATTTGTAGGTTGGGCCTTTAGCCCAACAAGCGTCGAGCCTTGGCTCGGCCTACAAAGGTGGATGGAATTAATAACTCTTAGTAACCATTATAAAATCCGCCACCCCAATAGCCGTTGTTTCCCCAAACATAACCGGTATTGTAATAATAATAATTATTGCCCCAATAAGGACGATTATTATAATAGCCTACGGAATAAACATAATCATTACTGTAACCAGGATCGTACACTACCGCATAACCAGGGTCATAAGCTACCGTATTGACAGCGACTGTATCTACTGTTGTAGCACAACCAGCTAATAGTAATAAAGGGGCACCCACTACAACTGCAACAACTAATTTGTTCATATTTTGCATCCCAGCCAATGAGCGTATATTAATTATACCATATGATTAAATTTTAATCAAAGAGGGCGACGTTCATTCACAGGTGATAGGACACTAGACCTAACTCGGCATAGGAAGCCTAGACTATATTAATAAGAAGGTGGGCTATTAATTCGCAGAAGAATAATAAGTACAGGCAACGACTTCCCAGTCACTGAGCCGCAACTCTTTGACACAACGGGGGTCTATGTTGAGCTTTAGGTTTCCCACTATCGCGTGCGGGCTTACACACCACTCACCAAAACCGACCTCCTTCTCTGAAATTATTTACTGGTTCAGCTAGGATCAGTCATTACCTATATGTTGTAATAATAGACCATGACAACCAGATATGTAAAATTTTTATACAAATTATTTATTCATGCCCGTTCGATATAAATGATTTGCTGAAGCTTGCACCGTCGGCATGATTATGAGTTGCTCAATATTGACATGCGCGGGACGACTTATACAATAAAGTATCGAGTCGGCTACATCCTCAGCAACTAAAGGTTGAAAATCTTTATAAAACTCTTTTGCTCTGTGCTCATCTTGCCAGCGGACGATACTAAATTCGGTTTCAACCGCACCTGGGGCTATTTCCGTCACTCGCACGTTGCTTCCGAGCATATCAAGGCGCATCGATTTAGAAAGCGCATGTACCGCGTGTTTGGTAGCCGCATAGACATTGCCATTGGGATAACATTCATGACCGGCAATGGAGCCTATATTCACGACATGCCCGCTATTTCGGCTTATCATCTGCGGTAAGACCGCCTTGCTTACATACAATAGACCTTTAATATTAGTATCAATCATGGTATCCCAATTGTCCTCAATTCCTTGTGCTAAAGGCAGGGTATCTAAAGCTAGGCCAGCATTATTGATTAAAACATCTATAGGCTGCCAAACAGGAGGGAGAGCATGGAATTGGCTTTCTACTTGCGCTTTATTGCGTACGTCTAAAGGAAGTAAATAACAGTCAGTACGGTGTTGGTTTTTTAGCTCCTGTTGCAGAGCTTCTAAACGCTCAATCCGGCGAGCACTCAAAATTAATTTTGCGCCTTGTGCGGCAAATAAACGAGCACAAGCCTGACCGATACCACTTGAAGCTCCCGTTATTAAAATGATTTTATTGGATAAGCTATTCATTAGGCAAAACTCCTTGCCGCCCCCTAGGGAAGAGGGCTTAATTTAGGTAGAAAGAATAATTACAAACTATTTAAAAAGGTGCAAGATAGCATTGATAATAATAAAAAGAACAATGAGCACCGGGAACAAAAACGAGGTTGACCCTCTATTAATGGGTTTAGTCCCTTTATTCACATCGACAGAAAAACTATCTTGGCTAGTAGAATCATAAAAAGTATCTTTATCCACAGCAATGGCTTGCGGGATTAACTGCTCTGATTGTGTTTTTATTCGCGTTGATTGCTTAACTGCTGTACCAATAGCCAAAAACTCCACCAGACCATTTCCCAATTGGTAAACATAGGTTTTCACACCGACAATATCATCAGCACCAATGGCTTTTGCCTCGTCAGTAATAATGCCCAGCGCATTTTCTCGCGCCGCATAAATCATCCGCGTTAATTCATTAATCTCACCTTTAAAAAGGGATTTTAATGTGGAGGTAATGCCTCCTACAAGCCCTAAAGAAAACACTGAGGTGCCTAATAATAATTTTACCGGTTCATAACCCATGTTGGCCATGCTCCACATTTCTATATTAGTCATATCACTGGTAACCACTTCATTAACGCCATTGGTGGCTAATTGCGCATTATAGGAGGCGGTACCAATCATGAGCATCTCATTAACACCACCAAAGGGTAAGATAGTGGTTCTAATACCTAAGACCGCGTTAGCTTTATATTGTTTGGCATGCTCGCTAATGCGATTTAAAGCAAGGTGACGAGTATGGTTAAACATATCTGAATATTCTTTAATTTCCCCCCGGCCTAAGGTTTTTAACCCGCCTAATAAACCGCGCGCCACCCCCATGGAATAAGCCACATTACCAAAAGAAAAGCAAATGGGCTGAAAGCCGGCGTCCAGCTGAGCATAGAGCTCTTGACCATCATCGGACGTCGAGAATTTATGTGATTCAACATCGTTATTGGAATGAATCACTGAGCCTATCGATAAAAATTCAACATTGCTTCCGTGGACAATTAACTGGCTAGTTACCCCGGTAATTCCCGATGCTCTATGGGCAGCAGCTTCTTGCAGCATTCGTTTGTAGGCCGTCTCACGTCCTTCCTCAATAAGTTGGGTGATTTGCGTTAACTCCCCACCTAACATCGCTTTTAAGCCGGAGCCCACACTCCGCATCATTCCTAAAGAATGCACACTATTACCCACCACCAAGGAGCCTGGTTTATAATTTTTTTTCGCTAAACAAAAGACCTCATTACCTGATAATCCGGTGGTCACAGCCATGATGTTTTCCTATTTATTTAACTTCTTATAGTGTAGCTCCCTTTGTATAATTTGCTTACTATTGAAAAACTTAGTCCCGGGCTTGTTCTGCTACTGATGCTATACTGAAGAAAATAATAATGCAGGGAGCTTGCAATGTCGCATCAAGAATGGCCGGCTGCAGAATATGCCATCGGTTCCTATATTCAAGCCACTATTGCCGAACGCTATCTTAATCGTCTAACGATTAAAACCACTGATAAAGTGCTGGATGTTGGTTGTGGCGATGGAAATTTTAGTAAAAGAATTTTAGATAGATTGCCTTATGGAACCCTATTAGGTATTGATGCGTCCGAAAATATGTTGCAATTAGCAGAGGAGGTCAAAAAAGCCTATCCTAATTTCTCTACCCAACAAGCCAATGTTACCAGCATGAATTTCCAGGGACAATTTGACTATCTGGTTTCTTTTTGGTGTTTACAATGGTCGCAAGATATTCACCAGGCTTATAGCCATATATTCCACGCGTTAAAAAAAGGCGGCAAATTTTTGACTTTGTTCCCATTAGGTGATGATCCCTATATCCAAAGTTATTATGCGGTAAGAGAAAGCCAACAATTCCCTGTCTTAAATAATTTTACCGCACCGGTAGATTACAGTAAGTTCGCTAATTTAGAAGAACAACTAGCCTCCATACCCTTCCACAGCTTAAGGATAGAACGGTGCCAACAACAATTGATCTTACCTTCCTTAGAGGTCTTTAGAAAATTTGTTAATGGCATTGCTTTTTACCAAGGACAAATTGCTGCGGAAGAAATAAAGACGATTAACGAGGCAATGGTGGAGCACTACCAAAAAGAATGCGAGGCTAACTATGACGGTGAATATCAATTTAATTTGAGTATCTTTTTAATAACGGGAGAAAAATAATAATGAAGAAATATTCCTTATTCT
Source organism: Legionella sp. km772 (assembly GCF_003989735.1). GTDB lineage: Bacteria > Pseudomonadota > Gammaproteobacteria > Legionellales > Legionellaceae > Legionella. The sequence continues at coordinate 20,267 of NZ_RZGQ01000027.1, forward strand.
TTTTGTGCCTTTGTTGTTCATTTAAGGGTTTTACGGCTGGATTTTCTCTGGCGAGCCCAGCCTTTTCAGCGAATGGGATGATTCCACCGGCATTTACTTGCCAGGGTGCAGACAAATCTCCGCCCCTCGTATGGAGTGATATTCCGGCGAAAACTGTCTCCTTAGCACTAGTAGTAGAGGATCCCGATGCGCCCTCAGGTCCCTGGACTCATTGGCTAGTGTTTAATATTCCCCCTTCTGTTACTAAACTTGAGATAAACAGCCTACCTGAAGGTGCCTTACTTGCATTGAATAGCTGGGGAAATGCCAAATACCAAGGCCCTTGTCCTCCTTTAGGTGCCCATCGCTATGTGTTTACCTTATATGCCCTGGATAAAATGTTAAGCTTAAGCAATGGGGCCGCAACCCGAACCGCCTTAGATGATATGACCGGGCATGTGATCGGTAGTGCCATCTTAAGTGGACTATACCAAAAAGAATAATTGCTTAATAAGCTAGTCTGTAAGCTTAAGAGGCAGCAATCAGTTTTTTCACCTTGTTGACAAAGCTCGGACCAGGATCGGTTTTGTCGGTTTGATAATTGGGATCTTTTTCTAACCATAAAGGAGTATTTTTAAATTGCAAATACTCGTTATGACCGATCAGATAACGGATGTTGGGATATTTCTGTTTTAAATGGCAGACGAGAAACGCATTTGCCTTTACTTGTGCCTCAGTCAAGTCATCTCGACCGTCAATACCACCGATGTTTTCAATACCAATAGCATTATGATTTAAACCAATGACATGACGTGCCATCCAATTATCAGGCATTAACTGATAAATCGTTCCATCCTTATCCACTAAAAAATGGCTCGAAACATTTAAATCATCAGGTAATTCCTTACGTCGGGGCGAATTCGCGGGTAAAGCGGGGGAATTAAAAATACGAAAGGTAGTTTTAAGCGAGGCAATACAGGTCCAATGTAAGACAATGATCTTAGGCTCAATGGTAATCGATTTAGAATTAATGCCGTAGTGACTTAATTGATATTTACGGGTTAATTGCATCCGCTCATTATCAAATTGGATAGGTTTTTGATGAATTACTTGGGGCTCATAGCAAGAAAAAGCATAACCAAGATTCGTCGCTAAAAAAAGAATTAGGCTGAAAATTTTCATCTAGGAAGTATAACATAAAAAGTTAAGCAGCTATATTAGTCAACACCTTTTACACGCCAAAACGAACCTAAAGCTAATTAAAATCCTAAGCAACCCGCTTTATAAAGCAACTAAAATTCAAAGTCTTAGGATTTGTACTTAAAAAAATAGGGCCGGTGTATTTGCAATTCAATGAGGCAATGTTAGGATGCTGAACCGGTTTTCAATATTGAGGTTAATGATGAAAAAATTATGTTTAGTAGCGCTTTGTCTGGTTTCTTTTTCAATGAATAGCTTCGCTTGTGGCTGCAACGCTAATAAAAACGATGCAACAAAAGCAACCAGCGAACAAAAATGCACCTGCGATAAGGCTAACAGTACTTGTGATAAATGTGCTGCCAAATCGAGCTAATTCACCATTTATTCTGGGTTGGGCTATGGCCCAACCTTTATCCGGCAAAACGATTCAGTAGGGCGAAACCTAAGCTTGAGGGAAAATGTTTACACGTCCTTTATTTTGCAGCCATTCCCCTATCGCCTTCTTGCTTTCCTCGATGACGAATACTACTTGCTGATACAAAGATTCTAAGCATCCGGCATCGTGAACATGCTCCGCACGCTCAAGCAGTTGACAAGCCATTTTAAGCCTTACTGTACCGACGTAGACCGCGCCCCCTTTAATTTTATGGGCAATATTTTGCACCTCTTGCCAATCACCGGCAGCATAGACCTTTTGGAGCATCAAAAGATCCTCAGGTAAGGAAATCTTAATCATAAATAATAACATTTGGGCTAAGACCGCTTCACTGCCAATATGCTGCAATGCTTGTTGCACGTCTAACAGCGGGTAAGACGATAAGTCAAAGCGCTCTTTATTTTTAGTATACAACTTAGCCGATTTTGTTTTCATTTAATCTGCACATTACCTTACTTAAACTAAGTATAGGAGTGCCACGCTAATTAATGAATTTCTTCCCAATAGTTGCCTAAGATACTAAGAGCGGCGGGGGAACGTAATTTTGTGGCTTCATCCCTGAATCAACCTCACTAGGAGCTGCAAAAAAGCTTAGGGACGAATGGGCAACTTGCTGCAGGTAATGCTCTTGCACTTGCAATAATCGTTTATGACGCAAAACGCACTCTTCAAACCCTTGGCTTATTGCTGTTAAACGCTGATTAACCCCTAAGGCCTCGGCAGCAATTTGTTGAAACCCTTGCTCTTTTTTTGTGAGCAAATCCTGAAGCTGGGTTAAAAAATTACTGTTATTTTCTTCCCCTTTAATAGCTGCCTTAGATAAATTACTAACCAAGTTAGTTAAAATTACTTGGGTCTGCTTTACTTTATCGACTTCGGTTATCATGCCCTGTTTAACTAGGGCTAAATCAGCCACCGTCTCATCAAGCTGGTCCTTGGTTCGCTGATAATCGGCTAATGCCGTCTCTAATTGTTCTTTGCGGCTATCAAGCAAAGTATTTTGTTCTTTTATTTGTCCTTGTAAACCGGTAATAACTTCTTGCAGTTTAGACTTAGCCTTTTGCAATTCGCTTTCCACTTGCCTAAGGGAGGCTACCGTGCTCATTAAAAGCTTATTTTCTTGGGCTAATTTTTCTAATTGCAGCACAAGCAAGTCATTGTGTTTCTGCAATACACTACCTGCATTTAACAAGCTATTAATACATAATTGCTTTTTTTCCTGACTTAGGTAGTTTTCAAAGAGCTCTAGATTTAAATTTTTAATACGCGATTTTAATTGCCCCTGCTGATGTTGCAGCTCGCTGATAATTAGCCTTAATTGTTCCTGCTCAATCACACTTTTGGCAAGTTCTCCTTCAAGGTTTTGCTTGCTAAGAACGAGACTTGCAATGTCCCTTTCCTTGGTCTTTATGTTGAAGACTAAATAGCGCCGTTGCTTTAATAGGGAAGCCAACTCCCTCTCGCAGCGCTCAATTTGCTTCCCTTGCTGGAGTGCATGTTCATTTTGCTTTCCCTGGTCCACCACTAAGGTTTGGATACGCTCCCTTAAAGAAAGCTCTAAGTGCTTATACTTTTCTAACTCGAGTAATAATTGGGTCTTTTCCTCAAACTTAGCCAGTAAATCCCGTTCTAATTCAGCAATCCGTTGATCATTTCGCACTAACAAGCGAATTTTTTCTGCCACCACAGCACGTAAGGCTTGGTTCTCACCCATTAAGGACTCATTAATTTGCGTTAATACCTTATTTCGCCCACTTAGGTCGCTTAAGGATGACTCTAATTGTTGTTTTTCTCCATTAAGGGTGCTTAGCTTAGCCAAGGCAACCGTTTTATCACCTAAGGCCGAGCTTTGATAATGGTCGAGTTCTTTAGAGAAGGAATTTAGCTCATCGCTTAGCTGACTAAGCTCATCATTAATTAAGTTAATACCTTGCTGTTGAGCTTGAGTATCCTCTGTATGTTGTTTTTTATAATATTCAAACAGAGCAATAGCAAAAGAGGAAAAAACCAAACCACAGGCGCCCACCACCAGCAGACTCGTTAGTGATAAAACGATTCCCGTTATCAGCATAGGTAGGGAAAAAAAAAGTCCTCCCATTATTTTTTGCCATAGAGGCCTGGCTTCAAGGAATAAAATAAAGCGTGCAACTAGTTCTTTTGCGTTATTTTTTTGAAAAAGGGAGGGTATTTTAAGAGTCAGGGTTTTTATTTTACCCGGAAATAACTGGGCCTGACTTAACTGTTCGCTCCTTGGCATAATAATCCTTTATCAACGTAACTTCCCTGAGCTAAGAATTTTATCGCAGCAACCTAATTCAGTCATTATTTTTTTCTTACTTAAGGAGATGACTGAATAGTGATGATCCGATAGAATGGACAGTAATAAGCCAACTTAGGGAATAATCACGGACTATAAGGATATGATGAATGACAATAACCTCCCCTTTCAATGGAACAAATCCTCTATCGCCTCTATCACAAACTATTAAAAAACCGAGTGATCTGCATGAGCAATTGGATTTTGCCCAAAAGCGATTGTTAGCCTGCCTTGATTCACTCACCAGTCATTCGAGCATTTTTACTAAGGCGTCCCTAACGTGGCATCAGTCGCCTTGGTGGCAAAAAATTACAGTGGCCTCGATTGTTTGTTTTCCACTGATAATTGGCCTTATTTGCCAAGTGAGCGGCTTAGCATTAGTAGGATTAAGCCTAGTAATTTTTGCTAGTCTATCCTTATTCTTAGTAGAAAATCATGTACAACAACAGCAATTGCAAACCGCAGAAATTAAAGCGACTGTCCAAGGCCTTATGCAACTTTTAGGAACCATACTTAAAAACTTAGAAAGCTTGAACCAACAATTGGGAGAAGAGGTGCAAACAATAAAAGAGCGCAACGAATTACTCGTGAGCAGATGTGGCGAGTTACAAGAGGAAACACAACGCTTAGCAAATTCTAACCACTCTTTAGATCAAAACCAAAAAGAACTCCTTAGCGTGCAAGCACAATTAAAAACTACCATTCTTACTATTGATAGCACCGTCAGTGAACAAACCCTCTTATTAAATAAAAACCAGACTTTATTAGACGAGACAACCCTAGCCTACCAAGAAAATCAACAGCAATTAGCGGCAGCTATTGGTGAATTAGACGAGGTAAAAAAACTCTTAGCTGTAGAGGTAGACAAAGCGCAGCGAGTCACCCAAACATTAAAAAATGCTGTGCAGGTGCTAGGTCAAGAAGCGCTAGGCGACCAGCACCGCCGTGATCAGTTTTTCCAAAAGTTAGATCGTTTCATTAATGATCAAGAGATGCAATTTGATATGATTGTTAAAGGTTTAGCAGTCTCTGGGCAACAGTTGTCAGAAACGGCAAACGAAATAAAAGCAAATAGCTTACGATTTAATCATCTACTGGCGCAACAAGAACAGCAGTTAGCCCGCCTAACTAAACTAGAACTTCCTCAGGTGAGTGCAGCAGATCTAAAGCTAGCGCGGCAAAAGCATGGGTTTTATAATACCCCTGAACCACAGAGCAAAGCATTTGCAGAGCCTACAAGGACTGCAATTTTAGCAGCATAAGCAAAATTATTTATACAAATAGAATCTTAGTTAACCCTGATTTTTCTGGTAACCATCACCTTTTTTTGTTAGAGTAGCTCGCTGGATTTATCCTCTTTGTACTTTTACAAAGCAGTTTTGAATTTACTAAACAGGATGTTAAAGGGTGTATGTAGGGATATATCAACCTCTTCTCTAGGGCTAATTAAAACCTACCGCTTGTCTTTTGCTAAATTCTGTTTTACTTACCTTTGGAGTGTTTATGAAAAAACTTTTTATGTCTGTAGGTCTAAGTTTTAGTTTAATTGCCGCTGCATTCGCTCACAATGATTCTCTAGAGCAACTAAACTCGCAAGTAGCTGAATTATTGAGTCCCTTTCAAAATCAGACCACGATTGCTCAATTAGTTTTTGATAAGCTTGAACTAAGTGCCGAACGTACTAACAATCTCGCTCTTCATGCCCTCTATCGCCAAGTAGGTCAACAAAATATATTCGAACTTAAATTAGATAACCTAAGTTACAATTATGAAAATGAGCTACCTAAAACTACCTTTAAAGGCTCTTTAAGCACTGATCTCACCCAGATTATTTCTCAAGATCAAATTAATGATTTAGTACCAGGTGCGGCTGAACTCATTGAGCAAATCGTAAGTGACTTTGTCCGTGAATATGAAGATGCGGTCTCGGTTAAAGGGGATGTAACCTCAATCACTCAGGATGCTGAAGGAAATTATATTGGTTTAACTGCTTTATTTTCCATGAAAATAGATCTCAATAAACTTCCAGAATATAAATCCATTGAGGAAGTGATGATTACTGATGCTATGGTTTCTATGAGTTTAAACGTTAAAACTGGCTTTAGCTTAGATGCCGTTCTTATTAGCAATCCAAAATATCTAGGCTTTAACCAGGATGAGCGTGGATTAAAAGAAATGCTGGAGCAATTATTAGCAGGAAACGAAGAAGCCCTCGGCGCGATTGAAGATCTGGCCATGCGAATAGACGAGCTTGCTAATGATATTTTAGGGAAGCGACTCAATTTATCTACTTATTTTAAGTTTAAAAAATAATTAGATATTTCATACTTTTAGCGCCTCCATTGCTGAGGCGCTTTTTGTCGTTATCGTAATTTTTTTGTAAAGATTTAATCCTTAATACCTCCTTAAGCTTTGCTGTTTTACACTGATGAAAAGCAAAGAACTGGGAGACCTATCATGTCCAATAAAAAACTTACTGAACGTTTAAATAATGAGCTTGACGAACTTGGTGTTCCAACCCTGATGACGGAACGGGTGCAAGTTTGTTCTAAACTGTTTAATCTGCCTAAATTCAAAACTGAAGCATTATTAAATGGTATCGTTACAGTGGATTCAACCTACATGCAGAAAATCGCTGATGAGCTTGATGTGAGTATGGATTGGCTTTTTGGTAATAAAACTACTCATTAAGGCTTCAGTTGTAAGTACTCTTCAAGGGATAGTACCTTTTCTAGAAAGAAGCGCGCTATCTCTTGCTAGGTACTTTAAGCGGCTTAAATTTTAAATGTTTTTTAAACAAGTATTGCTATTAAACAACACTATGCTAAATTCCTCCCCTCGTCCATTTTAACTTTCCAATAATGAAAAAAAAAATAATTATTAGGCAACGTCCCTGAAGTTTTTATAGACAAGATTTTATTTTGAATTGGTCACAGATTTTTTAATTTCACTTCGATCTACCCCCTCTCCCGCGATAGGAACTTTGATAGTATGATGATGCC
>NZ_RZGQ01000270.1 GCF_003989735.1 Legionella sp. km772
TCCTGGCCTATGGACTTGTGGATAAGCCATTCTGAGAGTAAGGTGAATGAACTAACAAACCGGGAATAGCTCTTATTTTTCCTGAATTTTGTTCCAGATCCCCGGACCTAGCTAAGTTTATCCTCTTCGCATTTCCACTGATCGCAACGGCCAAGATAGTTAAAGGAACATGCGGGGGTGAAGTATTTTCGATTAAAATTAAAAAGATTATGGTTGCTGCATCAGAATATACGCTTTCTTATCAGCTCAATAAGGAAGAAAAAATATTTTATGGGCCTGCGGGGGATTTCATGAGTATTGCCTGTTTAACAGCTAAAGATGGCCAAAAGTTATTAGTATGGGAAGAGGCTTGTTCAGGGACTGTGTGTTCTGATGACGGAGTTTATGGCGTCTTTGATCCCCTGACGAAAAAGCTGCTCCTAGAATATAAGCCGCCCTCTTTTGAGCACTATAAAGGTAAGCATTTGGACCGATATATAGTCAATAAGCTAAGAGAATCAGAAGCTGAGAATCATAAGAAAGCTGCTGAGCTACTAGGCTATGAGCCACCCATTTTATTTGACTATGAACAATCGTTTTGTTGCTCATCTCAGGAAAATTAAGGGTTAATTAATGAAATTTATAAAAAATTATCGAGTGTGCTAGTTAATTATTTTTATATTCTCCCATGTCGCTTTTTCAAAATCTTTGGAAGTGCAAAAACAATGTGGTAAATATCAATACACTATCGAATTGGATTCTGATTATTATGCAAGAATAGAGCTTTATTATACCAAAGAGGGTATTAGGCAGCTATTTTATGAGTCCTTAGGTACAGATGTAGAGGCTTTATGTGTAAAGGATAAAAATAATTTAGATTTATTGGCATTTAATATACTTTGTAATGAGTCTGGTTGCTCGGAGACTAATTATGGCCTCTTTGATCCTGCGCAGGGAAAATTCTTACTAGAGCCATATAAAACTGAAAATAATATGGAACAATTAATTAGTATTTTAGGATTTATTCCCGATTCTGATAAAGATAATTTTTGTTGTATCACGCAATTTAATGCCTTAAATACCTATAAAGGAAAATGTGGAAACACTACTTTTGTAGTGAAGAAAGACTTTAATGAAGGCTATAAAATGTTCTACCTTGTAGGTCAGAAAGAAAAACAATTTTATATACCCGAAAAGGAGCTTTTAGACGTTGCTTGTGTTGACTCTATTGATAATAAAAAATATTTATTGTTACAAGAACGATGTGGGGGGAGTGCTTGCTCTGAAACTGGGGAGTACCGAATAATTGATCCTCATACTCGTGCATTTTTATTAGGAAAAAAACCTTTTACTGCAGAAGATGAAGAAGGCATGGATGAATTTGCGGACGATCTTAAAGGGGCTTATGAGGTAAGGCGTTTTAATCATGAGGAAAAAAATGTGGCAGAGGCAACCCAAATATTAGGCTATGCACCTCCCGAGCGGCTTATAAATAATTTTTGTTGTTCAGATTAATAACTGGTGTTTGCTATAAAATGCCTTCTAGTCATCCTATTTTTAAAATTAATAGTCAAAAAGCTCGGATTTTAATTCTGATGCTGCAGCGGCCGGGAAGTGCTGCGGTAGGGCTTAACTTTATTTCTATAAATATCATCATGATGACTTAGCGCTAAAACAAAACTTAATGCTTACAAAATACAAGAGGAACTAAAAATGTATTTTAATAAATTTTATTATAAAAAATTGCTAATGATTCTTTGCCTATTGCTTATTACTTTGAGCATTTCCCCAACAGCAAGGTCTGAGATGGTTAAAGGAACATGCGGGGGTGAAGTATTTTCGATTAAAATTAAAAAGATTATGGTTGCTGCATCAGAATATACGCTTTCTTATCAACTCAATAAGGAAGAAAAGATATTTTATGGGCCTACGGGGGATCGCATGGGTATTACCTGTTTAACAGCTAAAGATGGCCAAAAGTTATTAGTATGGGAAGAGGCTTGCTCTGGTAGTGTCTGTTCTGATGACGGAGTTTATGGCGTCTTTGATCCCCTGACGAAAAAGCTGCTCCTAGAATATAAGCCGCCCTCTTTTGCGCACTATAAAGGTAAGCATTTGGACCGATATATAGTCAATAAGCTAAGAGAATCAGAAGCTGAGAATCATAAGAAAGCTGCTGAGCTACTAGGCTATGAGCTGCCCATTTGATTTGAATATGAACAATCTTTTTGTTGCTCATCGCAGGAACATTAAGGGTAATTAATGAAATTTATAAAAAATTATCGAGTGTGCTTGTTAATTATTTTTATAATCTCCCATGTTGCTTTTTCCAAATCTTTGGAAGTGAAAAAACAATGTGGTAAATATCAATACAGTAATTGAATTAGAGGCTAATTTTCGTCAAACCATAACTTATTTCTATAGGAAGAACGGTAGTACTAAGCTCTTCTATGAGTCATTAGCTACAAATGTAGAGGCTTTATGTGTAAAGGATAAGAATAATTTAGATTTATTGGCTTTTAATATGTATTGTAAGGAGCCTGGTTGCTGGGAGACTAATTATGGCCTCTTTTAGCTAGGTCCGGGGATCTGGAACAAAATTCAGGAAAAATAAGAGCTATTCCCGGTTTGTTAGTTCATTCACCTTACTCTCAGAATGGCTTATCCACAAGTCCATAGGCCAGGAGAG
>NZ_RZGQ01000271.1 GCF_003989735.1 Legionella sp. km772
GTCACTGTCGCGTAATGTTTGGGGCAAGTTTGAGGAATAAAAATTGAAGGAATTTTTTTGATTTTCAATCAGTAACAAAGTATCATAATTTGAAATAGTTTTTCAATATTAAATAACATATAGGATGCTGGTGCAGGGAATGAACTATTTATTAGATATCAAAAATGGATTGCCCATAGAGTCCGATAACAGGACCATTGCCAGCAATCAGCAATCAGCAATCAGCAATCAGCAATCAGCAATCAGCACTAGATTTTTCCTTATTTTCATTTTACTCCATTATATTTTATTGTGTTTCTTTCCTTTACTTAGGGGCTTGTTTCATCTCGTTGCTCTTCTTAAATCCTATGGGGTACGTTTCTGCCTTCATTCTCTTGTTATTCCAATCGATTGCCGCTGACTGGTTACTATTTTCACTTAATGACTCGTTTTACTTTGCAAGGAGCGCTTATGAAGTATCGTTTATTTCTTTCTATAGCAACAGTCAGTGTGCTGGGAAGCACAGCATTTGCGGGTACCATGGGGCCTGTTATTCCCTCCAAAGACTGGACCTGGGTTGCTTCAATAGCCGCGGGGCCCGTTTGGGCAAGAGGCGGTGAGACACAGACTTTTTATTTGGCGCCAGAGATTGAAAAGACCTATGCGGCTAGAAAATCGACTAATGCCATTGCCTCGGGTGAACTGTTTGTTGGCATACAAAAAGAATTGACTTCTCAATGGCTGGGGCAATTGGGATTGGCAGCTGCCACTACTGGCAATGCCAGACTTCAGGGCGTGATATGGGATGATGCCGACCCTCAATTTGATAATTACAGCTACCTTTACAAAGTCCGAAACTCTCGCGTAGCAGTAAAAGGCAAGCTGTTGCTTGATAAAGGCTATTGGGTCATGCCCTGGGTGAGCGCAAGTCTTGGGGTGGGGTTTAACCGCGCTCATGATTTTACGAATACGCCTTTGATTTTTGAGGCGCTTCCTAATAACAACTTTGAAGACCACACAAAAACCGCTTTCACCTACACGCTGGGTGCTGGGGTGCAAAAATCCATTAGCGAACATTGGCAATTGGGGGTTGGTTATGAGTTTGCCGACTGGGGTAAAAGCGAACTGGGTCGTGCTTTGGGGCAGAGCCTAAACACGGGATTAGCCCTTAATCACCTCTACACCAATGGGGTTTTGTTTAATTTGACTTACATCGCATAAGGACAAAGGTCATGCTACGATACAGCAACAAAATTTTTTTAAAGAGAATACTGGCTTTCTTGTGGTTAGGATTCATGATTACAACGGCTTGTGCAGGGACTCCATTGTGGACCTTTGAGCCACTGATGCCCACCACGATTACCGTGCCTGCCAATGGTACGGCCATGGTGCAATACCGAGTCACCAATCAATCCAGCAGGCCACACACCTTAGCCATGCAGCCCATTCGTGGCGTGACGCAAATCACCGCGGGGCTCAATGTGTGCGGCAATCCTTTTGTTCTCAGAGGCAAAAATTCCTGCATACTGTCTTTACAGATAAACGGTAGCCAGTTAAGCAGTCCGATTACGGATGGCCCCGTGGTTTGTCAACAAGGAAACCTGAATCAGTGTTATCGGCCCAGTAGCGCCAATATTTTGCGCATTACCCGTGGTCCTGCAACAGGGGCTACGATTACGGTGAACCCGTCTTCTTTAAATTTTGTTGCGGGAAATAATGGGTTAGTCACTGTAACCAACAGTATGGGCTCGCCAGAACCGGCAGAGAATGTGGCCGCAACCATTCCAGGGGGCAGCAACATCAGCGTGCAAAGCACGACGTGTGGGGCGAGCCTTGCAATTGGGGCAAGCTGTACGATTACCTTTACTGCCCCCGCAGCGGAAGGCCCAACTAACGTTGGCATCAGCGGCAGCAACACCAACACTGCAACTGTTGCAGTGACCGTCACGCCCGTACCAATGGCCACCATCAGTGTTAATCCGACCACATTACTGTTTGCTGAAAATTCAACCGGCGATGTCACCGTGACCAATAATGCAGGCTCTCCGGTTGCGGCAGAGAATGTAGTTGCAACCATTCCAGGAGGCAGTAACATCAGCGTACAAAGCACGACGTGTGGGGCGAGCCTTGCAATTGGGGCAAGCTGTACGATTACTTTTGCTTCAGGCACACAAGAAGGACCAACGACTATTCCTATCGCCGGAGACAATACCAACACAGTGAATGTCGATGTGACGGTGACCAGCCAACCGCAAATAAGTATCACCAACCCTGTACAACAAAGCAGGGTCGTTGCAGTATCAGGAACAGTGCTTTCTTTAGAGGTCACCAATGATGCGGGCAGTGCCGTGAATGCCAATGCAATTACAGTCAGCAATAAGGCAGCCTGCCCTAATCTGTCCGTTGACGATAGCAATTGCACCAGTGTGGCCCCTGGAGCCAGTTGCACGCTGGAACTGACTTCCAACTCCCCTTACGCACCGTGCACGATTACCGTCAGCGGCAGCAACACTGCCAACAGCCCCACGACCTTAATCGCCTTCTCTTATCTGGAGGGATTGGTGTTTCAAGAAAGCGAGGGCAGTGGCAAAGTCGTCATTGATGTGGCGCAAGGTTTTAACAGCCAATGGACAGGTGATTTTTCAAATATAGCTGGCGCAACAAGCCTGGATGATGGGG
>NZ_RZGQ01000272.1 GCF_003989735.1 Legionella sp. km772
AAATCAAATAATCACTATAAAGATCAAGCATATCCATTTAATTCCCTCCCTAAAATTAAGGGCGGAATTCTAATGCTTTTTAGTCAAACTACAAGTTTATGTGCGTAACATGAGTTACTAAGCATTATCGGGGATTTCGGGCTCAACCAACAAAAGCAGTAAATTAAGCGACTGTTGCCAGCCTAAATAGCATTGCTCTACTGGAATCATCTCGGGTATGCCTTCCTGGACGATAATTAGCTCTGTGCCACAACTCACTTTTCTAAGGGTAATAGTGGTTAACATCGTTCCAAGTAAATTCGGATCATCAAATTGATCGCTATATTTTATTAGCTGATTGCTTATAATTTCTAAGTATCGGCCACCGAATGAATGGAGACTGCCTGTCGTTAGGTTTTTAAAAGACATTTTATATTCCCCGCCTACTTGAAACTCCATCTTATGGATTAGACAGGTAAAGCCATAAGGCGGTATCCATTTTGCTAAAGCGTCTGGGGTTTGAAATGCTTGAAAAACTCGCTCTGGGGGCGCATTTATTACTCGGTGTAGATTCACTGTGTTGGGCATTTTTTTCTCCTTAAAAATACTACCTTCCTAATGAGATTATTATCAATGCAGTTCATCATAGTACAGATGGGGTCAAATGCAACCACGCGCTTCACGCTTACTGCTGACGTCCTAATTAATTCTTATTAGTTTTGATTAAGTCCAGAAACTTAATTAGCCACGACCTTATCTGAGCCGCATTTTTTTCGCGGGAATCTGTATTTTAAAAATTAACATGATGAACAATGGTCATCATAAGCAATAGTCTCAAAATCTGTGTTGTCAGCACTAGAGCTTATCATTACGAGGATTGAAAGTAATTTAGTATTGATGCGTTCGCAGAGAACGCGCATCTAAATATTACGCAGTTAAGCCTACTATATTGTCAACATACCGAGCTTTATGTGCGTGATCCAGACAATCTTGCTTGAGATCATGGACTAGAGTACGCGCATAAAGAACGGAATGCAGACTCTTGGGTTACCAACTTTAAACTTAGATGCCTTGGCCTTGATGCTTTTGTGCTAATCTTTTAAAGCCCTTAGCTCCTAGTTATAGTAACGATTTTGTGCCTATTGCGATCTTTGTGCTCCGGCAGAAAGATTTTGTGTGGCTTCAACTGTTTGTTGCACTAAGTCTTGTAAAGCGCTCATGGTTCGTCTTGAACTTCCTTTTTCTAAAGTACTATGAAATTCAATAAGGGCTTTATGCGATTCTTTTTGCAATTTTTCAGGGTCGTTCTCATGTTTTTTAATTAATTCATCTATTTTTTGAGCGAATTTATTAATGCTTGCACTGTGTGCCCCGGTAAAGATAGAAATCGCAGCACGTTGATGGAGAACCTTATTGTTTTTTAAACTATCAGCGATGTTCTTGATATTATTCACTAATATTTCAGGATTGCCCGTTATATAATCTATTTTTTCCCTAAAGTTATTAGTAATAATTCCATGGATGCCATGTTGGGTAGAAGTAAATCGAGCTTGTTCTTTTTTAGAAAGATCCAAATTATGCTCAAAATCTTGGATATGCATATTGCGTAGGTGAAGTAATTGCTTATCATCTACTTTATCAAAATCAGTGTTAAGTAATTGGGGCATAATTTCTCTTAAAAACCCGGTGTTATTGGTCTTTAAAAGTTCGAGGATAACTTGGGATGGTGGGAAGCCATGAAATTGCTCTTCAGTTAAATGGGTGCGGTGATGGTTATTATACATCTTAATTAGCATATCAAAATTACGCCCTAATGCGTTTAAGGCTTGCGTATGAATAGCATTTAGATAACGGCCCACTTTCTTTTTATTTTCATCAATGATGTCACGAGAAAAAGTCATGAAGAGTTCATTTTGAAAAGCATGTAAAGCTTCTTTCTCATTATTATTATTGAGCTTCATATATTGTTGAGTAACCTGCTCAACATCAATAGGCGTATACACTTGGTCATTTGCTTTAGCGACCTTTTCTGATTTTTCATTGGCAAGTTGAACTAGTTCTGTGAAGGTGGTGCGGGTATAAATCTCTTCATAAAGTTCATTTTGTAAGAAAGCAGTGACAAATCCGCTACCAGTTTGATAGTGGGGAAGATAGCGGCTATCGCCATGATTGGAGATAGTAACGTCCGCATGCAAAATTTCGCCGTCTGCCCAAGCCAATTCTTGATCAGGTTTGATGTTGATAACTTCCCCTCGCTCGCCACGAGACGTTGGAAACCGCGAACGTAAAAATTTGTTGACGGGCAAGTCTTGAATGGGCAAATGAGGAAAAACAAGGCTAGCTATGGTGCGTGTGTAATCCGTCACCGCGCTTTCAAAGTCCTCTTTTTTAGTTATGGCCATTAGATGAGCGGGTATTTCAGCTCCGATGTACAGTACATCATTTGAATAGAATACCCTAATTCTAGGGGGGCGCACTAAACTCCATCCGAATTTTTCTAAAGCAGGCTGCCAATTAGTTAAATCTAATGAGCGTTGATCATTTTTTAACTTACTCATGTTACGCACGGTCAATTTTAAGCTGCCATATTTTTAAGCTCCTGCCAAGCAATCTGGTTCGCTCTAAGAATCAATTTGTACTTAATAGCAAAGTGATTTAAATGAGTTT
>NZ_RZGQ01000273.1 GCF_003989735.1 Legionella sp. km772
CCCTCGCTATAATCGATTTGCCCTGAGCATCACAGAGATAATCAGTAATTATGATACACATCTGGTCCTTATGATTGAGGATCAACTATCCGATGATCAAAAAATTAGTATGGATGCTCTTCTAAAAATAGATGATGCTGATTCTTCAACCATTGCCAGACTTAAAACCATTAGTCACTCAAGAAAACCAAAAGAAATCAAGGAAAGCGTCGAGGATTATCAACTAATCCAATGCCTATATAATAGTATCACCCCTTTGCTGGATAGACTAAATCTGCACAATGATACAATTAAGCATTATGCAACCTGGGTTCGCAAAGCCAGTCTGTTTCAGATTAATCAGCTTCAGCCTGATAAACGCTATCTCCATATACTTTGTTTTTTGGTTCATCAGTATCAGTTAAGACAGGATATTTTTGCAGATATTTTACTGAGCTGTGTGAAGGCAACGGAAAATGCCGCTACGAAAAATGAAAAGGAACATATCTTTAAACAGAAAGACCAACAAAAGGAAACCCTGCAATTATTATCAGATGCAAGAATATCCTATAAGGATCAACTGAAAAAAATTGAAAGGCTGGCAACATCACCTGTATTAAGTGATTCGGAGAAAGTTCAGCAAATCAGACAATTGCTGGATGACTATCACCAACACCTGGAAATTCATTCACAGGAACCAAAACTGGATGAATGCACAAAACAGGCGCTTGATGAGGTGAACGCAGAGAATTATTACCAGATACTAGAAGATTTATCCCTTAAATTACAGAACAGGGTGGCTGATATTTTGCGTAATATTGCATTTGATATCGCGGAAAATCAGGAAATTCCTGCTATTCTGGTAGCAATTAAACACTATCAGGCTAAAACAGGGAATGTGGGAAAAGAGGCACCAGTGGGCTTTTTATCTGAAAGGGAGCAGACGGTACTTTATTCTAATGAAAGTAAATTTAGGGTTTCTCTTTATAAAGTTCTACTGTATTTTTACACAGCTGATGCTTTAAAGGCGGGCATTATCAGTCTGAAGCCAGCCTATCGCTATCTTTCACTGGAAAATTACTTACACCCCAAAGAGCACTGGCAAGTTAACAGGAACAGGCTACTGGAAGAAGCTGGGCTACTCGATTTTGCAGATATTGATCAATTAATTGCAACCCTTCAAAAAAAGCTTCATGGGGCTTATCATAAAACCAATCGACGCATCAAGGCAGACAAGAACTCTCACATTAAATTTGATTCAAAAGGACGGATGGTGCTGACAACACCTAAAGTCGAAAAGATAAATACACAATCGGTATCTTCTCTATTTATTGATCAGAAATACACATCGGTACTGAAAATATTGAGTGATATTCAGCGGTTAACGGGTTACCTTCATTGCTTTCGCCATCACAGCGTAAAAGACAAGAAGATTTTACCAAAAACATCCATATTTTATGCGGCGATTTTAGGAATGGGGTGCAATATTGGTATCAGCAAGATGGCCAATGTCTCCAAAGGAATTACGGAAGATGCACTGGAAAACTTTGTAAACTGGCACATGAGTCTTGATAATATTAACGCAGCCAATCAATGCATTCTTGATCTGCTCGGCAAGCTATCATTAGCCAGCATCTATCAAAACAATCCTGGTGAATTACATACATCAAGCGATGGGCGAAAAGTCAGCGTGATTGTTGAGTCATTGAATGCCAATAAATCATTCAAATACTTTGGAAGCGGCTCAGGTTCTTCACTTTACAGTTTTATTGATGAGCTGAATCGCCTTTTTTATACTACGTCCATCAGTAGTTCTGAGCGAGAGGCAGCCTATGTTGCTGATGGATTATTACACAATCTTTCGATCAAAAGCACTATCCATTCCACTGATACACATGGTTATTCCGAAGCAATTTTTGGGATATTAAATATGCTGGGGATTTATTTTGCACCCAGAATTAAAGGTCTGAAGAAAGCTACCCTCTATAGTTTCAGTTCTAGAAGCACCTATGAAACCAGAGGCTATAAAATACTGCCACATCGTTATATCGACACGGATTTAATTAAAACCCATTGGGATGATGTTTTGCGTTTGATGGTTACGATAAAACTTAAAACCACAACGGCATCTCAACTGTTCAAGCGCCTCAGTTCATATTCTAAACAACACCCATTGTACTGTGCCATCAAGGAATTTGGACGGATCATTAAAAGTCTGTTTATCCTTCGGTATATTGATGATGTGGAATTACGACAGGCTGTTGAAAAACAGCTAAATCGTATTGAGTTGTCGAATAAGTTCTCAAAAGCCATTTTGTTTGGTAACAACCAGGAAATTCAATACAGCAGCAAAGAGGAACAAGAAATGGTTGTTGGTTGCCAACGCCTAATCCAGAATGCAATTGTATTATGGAATGAGCTATACCTTTCGCAAAAATTGGCTCTGCTGGAGGATGAAGAAAGCAGAAAGGCACTATTAACCATTATTCGCAATGGGTCGACTTTAATCTGGCATTACGTCAATTTGCATGGAGAATATGACTTTACTCAGGATATTGAAGAACAGGATATATTGTTTGATATGGACAAAATATTAGCACTTAAGGTCGCTTAACTATCTCATTGCCAGTTTGGGCTGGATATGCGGTAAAACCC
>NZ_RZGQ01000274.1 GCF_003989735.1 Legionella sp. km772
GAAAATCAAATAATCACTATAAAGATCAAGCATATCCATTTAATTCCCTCCCTAAAATTAAGGGCGGAATTCTAATGCTTTTTAGTCAAACTACAAGTTTATGTGCGTAACATGAGTAAGTGAAGAAAGTGCAGAGGCTATGAGGCTTGAAATTGCTAATTTAGCTAAACAATTTAATGCTTTAATGGATTTTCGCAAAATTGGTGGAAGCCGAGGGCTTGGATCTGAACGTGCTATGACTCGTCAAATAGAAGGCTCGAGCTTACCTGAAATTCCTGTCGTAGCAGCCAAAGATGATAGTATTGGTGCCACGCCACCCATACCTGATTGGGCAAAGCATGCATTGATTCAGGTGGAGATTGCCAGACGTTCAATTGAAGAAATGGCCCAAAAAAAACCAAAAAAAGAAAGCGAGCATGCAGTTACACAACATCGAATGTTTAAACCTCCTTTAACTGTTAGTCAGGTCTATAGTAGAACACCAGAAGTGTTAAAGCTTCAATTAGATCAAATATTTATACAAAATCAAGATCCTATTCGTTTAGGTGATTTTAGTGAAACTCTAAGGGGTTTGAGAAAGTTATACCTTCAATATCATCCCGACAAACATAATAATGAAATGCAACCTGGTTTTCATGAGCTGCAAAAAATAATAGAAAAATTAAGATCTCCTGATAAACATGAGAATCAAGAACAAATATTGGCTATTTTAGATAAAAGAGAGGCCGTCAAAGAAGAGGAGTCCTCTGAACATACGACCAAACCTGATT
The DNA here is from genome assembly GCF_003989735.1 of Legionella sp. km772. Lineage (GTDB taxonomy): Bacteria > Pseudomonadota > Gammaproteobacteria > Legionellales > Legionellaceae > Legionella. The sequence goes on from NZ_RZGQ01000274.1 coordinate 771, forward strand.
TTTAAAATGGATTGGCATCATAATTTGACTAGCCAGTAATTAATAGCTATCGATAGATTTCAGAATGATCCATATTTTGATCTATTATGTTAATATAATGAACAATAGAGAATCAAGGACACCTAGAAATGCCTAAAAACTCAGATATTACCCCTCTTCCTGCTAGTGGTCCACAAAACAAACCAGCAAGTGCAGCTTCTGTTGCCATGCCTGCAGATAGCCATAGTGAGGGAGGTGCTCCTACCAGTGAAATTGAATTACCAGATTTTAATGATGTTGAACTAAATAATTTAATTTCCGGGGTGAAACTTTATCTTCAGGAACATAATTTTACTGAATTTTCCGAAAGCAATCTGTTTTTAATGCTCATCCATGCATTAAGAACAGCCATAAATACAAGTAACGATTTAGCTGTTCAGAATATTTGTAAGATTTTAATTAATTTAAATGAAATTGACCATGCCGGATTTATGTCCCTCTTGAGTAAAAAAATTGATATTGCTCCCTACACAGGGCAAAGTTTTGCTTTTACTCTTGTAGATCAATTTTATTCCGCTACCATTACGCGTGATACTCCATCCTTAATTAGCTTAAATTTTTTATTTTCCATACTTTTGCAATCGGATTCTCTTTTTTTAAAGCAGCTTGCTGAGCTACAAGCTTCCGGAAACAGTGAAGGTATGTTTGGTTTACTTCTTATTGCGCAAGCCTTATTACGCTCTTCTACTGAAAGTTTACATATAATGAGTTCCGAATTAATTGCAAGTTTAGTTATTTTGATACTTAAAAAAAATGAAGAGCTAATCAATACAAGGCTTTTTCAGCCCATCCCGCATGCAGCATTCTCAGGGCAAAGCGTACTGACTTTTTTATTAAATGTAGTAAAGTGCGAGGCACAACATAGTAATGAGTTTAATAACCTACTCTTGAAACAACTTATTGAGGCAATTCACAATGCTCCTGAGTCCCTCGTCAACGAAGGCTTAGTAAGAGTCATCAAACGGGGACCTGATGAAGGTCTGAATGCGGGACATATTTTTTTACAAGCGTTGATAGCATCAGTTCAAATAAAAAATAATAAAGGAGTAGCTGATTTACAGGTGTTACTGAAGACCCTAAGTGCGCGTGCAGGTTTTAACGCAATGTTGCTGGATAATATTACCAGCGGAAAATATATGAATCAAAGCGGCATGTCGATGTTAGTACAAGCATTAATGGCTGCTAAAGATAACGAGTATGACCTAACACCCATTATGGATGTTTTTGCGCAAATAATTGCGGAACAGGGTAAAGAGAAAGTGCTTTCTGCGCTTCAACAACGAGTTAAGTACAGCAGTACTACTTATCTCCAGTTGTTAACCAATGTGGCAAAAGATGATTCTTCCATGACACGGCTATTGAACCTCTTGGAGAATGAGTCATCCCATCAAGAAACACTTAACCCTGCTGTAAATGGTTTTTTTTCAAAAACGAAATCAGAAAAAGAAGCACCTGAAGAGGAGCATAAAGAGTTTACCTCAACCCATTCTTCATCCGCTTCGCATTGAAAATACTACATTAATGGAGAAGGCTAAGCCTAAGCTCAACTATTAATATTTAATTAGTAAGCCGAGTGCTTTTTGATGATGGACTCTATTTAACTTGCTTTCTAATCGGTTTAAAAAGTCCCTCAACTGCGTTTGCTAGCTGTTTGCTACACAATAAATTCTTCGCAGTAAGAGGGCTTTATTAATTACTAACTCATGTTACGCACGGTCAATTTTAAGCTGCCATATTTTTAAGCTCCTGCCAAGCAATCTGGTTCGCTCTAAGAATCAATTTGTACTTAATAGCAAAGTGATTTAAATGAGTTT
>NZ_RZGQ01000275.1 GCF_003989735.1 Legionella sp. km772
AAAAACTCATTTAAATCACTTTGCTATTAAGTACAAATTGATTCTTAGAGCGAACCAGATTGCTTGGCAGGAGCTTAAAAATATGGCAGCTTAAAATTGACCGTGCGTAACATGAGTTGGTAAGAAAATACCTAATCCTAAATTGCTAAGCTATCAACCGGTTCTTACTCTATTCCTCATCACTTTTTTAATGGCTTGCGCCACGAGCTTGGCCTTTACGAGCACAGCTTTTAGCCTGCATACTCTCGGCCTATTTGTTTCGTTTAGTATGACGGTTTTAGCACTTTTAAAACTGCAAAATCTTGAAACCTTTTCAACCTTATTCCTCAATTACGATATCCTTGCCAAACATTGGGTCCGCTATAGCTACATCTACCCTTTTGCTGAGGGCTTAGCCGGAATACTGATGATTGCCGGCGTTTGCACTTGGATTTCTATTCCGGTCGCCTTGTTTATTGGAATCATAGGGGCGATTTCAGTTTTTAAAGCCGTTTATATTGATAAGCGGGAACTAAAATGTGCCTGTGTGGGCGGAAATAGCACGGTTCCCCTGGGGTTCATTTCCTTAACCGAGAATTTAATGATGATAGGCATGGCTTTATTCATGTTAGCCTAACTTGGGCGCAGCTACGCTTTTTTCATCTGTATTATTCCTCAAATTAGGTTGCATAAATCAGTGCTTTAACTAAACTGGGGATAGATCTATTGCATAGGGATATTCATGATTTTATATAATGCCAGTTCCTCTTATTATTCTATGATTGCTCGATACGCCTTGTTTGAGGCAGAGCTTCCCTTTGAAAATAGGCTTATGGATATCCATCTGCGCAAAGAGCAGCTCTCTAGCTGGTATTTAGCCATCAATCCTAAAATGACGGTCCCCTCCTTAGTTAATGGCAAAGAGATCTTAATTGATAGCCAAGATATTTTAAAATACATCGCGACTCTTAAAGGGCCGCAATGGTTGGATAGTGATAAGGAAGCAGGTCTGCAAGTACAGCAAATCGTTTATGCCCATTATAATATCACGATTGAGCGTTTAACTTTTGCTAAAGCATTAATCAGCCTTCCTCCCTTACGTTTAATTGTGCCTCATATGCTGCAAAAAATTATAAGAAAATTGGAGAAAGAGCTTAGGGCTAGTGAAAATAAGGAGGCTTTAAGCGCTAAAATTGCGCTTAACACCCAACGCCTAGCTTTTTTTACCGAAGGTGATTTAAGGGATAAACTAGAGTTTGAGAAAAAAAGCATTCAACTCTTCTTAGATAAACTACCTTCTCCGCACGAATTCTTAGTGGGTAATCAGCTTAGCTCCGCTGATATTGTTACCGTAGTTTTATTGGGGCGCTTGCAAATGATTGGGGAGTATGAACTGGTGCAGTCAGCGGAGTTAATTGCTTGGTTTAATCGTATGCAAGCAAGGCCAGCCTATAAAAAAGCCGATATTTGGACCCATTTCCAACCTTGGCGCATTCTGTTTAAGTGTTGATATATTGGCCAGTTGGTTGACAAAATAGTCCAGCTCCTTTATTGTCTTCTCGATGATTGATTTATTCGATGTAAGGAGTTGTAATGAGTTTTAAATTAATAATTAGTGTAGTTTTATCTTTAATGGTTACCACGACACAGGCCTTCACTGTAAAGCTAAGCTTTCCGCAGGGCCTTCCAACGCAGCTAGATTTTGCCTACGCCGTATCTACCGGGAATTGCTCAAGCCCAAACAATATAAAATGTAATTTTACCCATTCTAGCGTGGGTGGAATTGATGGGAGCCATATTGCCCAATATCTAGCAGCAGTGAATGCTGAGTTTAAGACCATGACGCCAGTTGCGGATAAGTTCCATAAACCAACTAACTTTATTCAACTAAAAGTACCAGGACAAACTGGAGTTTGTAAGCCCATTAATATACTAGGTAAAAAAACTATTTCCGTTTTGGTTAATAAGAATGGTTCTTGTATACTAACCTAAACTGCAATCATCCCGTATAAAGCTTTGTATACGGGATGCTGCTGCTATTGTCTTGGTTACACTTGTAATTAATTAATTAATAATGATAAACGGCGCATCATTTCGCTAACGGCTTCTTCTTTATTTCTATAAATATCTTCATGCGCGACATGGAAGGTGTTGAAGTCATCTTCACATTCAACGGTATTTTCATCTAAAAAATCGGTGATGGTTTGTTTTGATAGTAAATAAAATTCGTCTTGCTCATCAAAACTAATAATCCAAACTAAATCACCTAATTGAAAATCGGCCATAGAACTACTCCATCAAAACTTGCGGGTAATGAACATATAAGGATGTTTTGTTTTATCAAGCCACTCTAAAACTTGCAATAGATTTTTTTCATTTAGAGCAACACAGCCTGCAGTTCCTTCTGCTGCTGAGCGCCAAATATGCAGGAAAATAGCACTTCCTGCCCCTGCAATGGTAGGCTGATGATTATAACTAACTCATGTTACGCACATAAACTTGTAGTTTGACTAAAAAGCATTAGAATTCCGCCCTTAATTTTAGGGAGGGAATTAAATGGATATGCTTGATCTTTATAGTGATTATTTGATTT
>NZ_RZGQ01000276.1 GCF_003989735.1 Legionella sp. km772
TTTTGGAAAATCAAATAATCACTATAAAGATCAAGCATATCCATTTAATTCCCTCCCTAAAATTAAGGGCGGAATTCTAATGCTTTTTAGTCAAACTACAAGTTTATGTGCGTAACATGAGCTAATAAGAATCGACTTAGCAACTAAAGCCTAATCTCAATAGCTAGGCATAAAGCCAACAGTGTCTTGGGCCTAGGAGTAGAATTAAATGTTTAGCGATCTACTTAATTCAGTACATGGAGCAGCACTAAAGGGCATTTTAGCTTTATTGCCACCAAATAGAGAATGGCTCAAAAAGGAAACAAGACCTGGGACCTCCTTTTTAGTGGCAAGAAGGCTACTTGCATCGGGTTTAGGCTTATAACCCGTTTTAATGCTATAACTGGCAATAGCCTGAAGTGCTGCATTATTATCATAATCCTGAGCAAGATCCGCAGCAGTTTGACCATCACTATTCCTCAAATCTAGATTGGCTCCAGCCTCTAAAAGCAATTGAAATAAGTCCCTATTTGTAACCGTAGAGGAGGAGCGGCAAGCCAGCATTAAGGGGGTCATGTTTTTAGTGCTGCGGACATCCACTTGGATAGAGGGATTGTCGAGTAACAAGCGTACGATAGCTTCATGACCATAGCGACAAGCAACTGCGAGAGCTGAATCATCACCGCTACATGCACTATTGAGGTCTAGCCCGGGAATGGTACTCAATAGTTTCATAATAGTGAATCGATTGCAGGCAGCAGCATAAAAAAGGGCATTCTCCAATTCAGATGAACTAAGAATGGACGATGTTTGATGGATACGTAAAATCTTTCGCACTGCGGTTATATCATCATTTTGCACTGCAAGAGCAAGAAGACCAAAACCACGGCAATTACTGATTTGAAGGTTTTCCGCGGTAATAGGATAAAGCGTATTTAATGCACTAAGATTCTGGTTTAATTTTTTCTGCCCGCTTTTAGCTATAAAACAACAATGGCACACCAATTGCTCACTGGTTTCAAAAAGAGAGCCATACAATTTTGGACAGAGTTCTTCACTAGTTAAAATTTGGTAAGGATAGTCTTCACTTTGTTCGTATAAGTGATTAATATCCATGAATAACCAGGTATTATCCGCTTGTTTTTTAAAACCTACTGTATGCTCCTCACTGCTAAATACTACGACTACTTGATTCTTGATCGTAAGAAGATTATTACATCTAGTTAAAAACTCAGTAAGCTCCTCTGGATTGGCCATACTCATGGTTTTATTGAGCAAGCTTTTGACAGTGTTTTGTTTTTTACTTAAATTAAGTCGGATTATTTTGTAGATTGTATCAATATTAGATTGCTGAATTGCTTTCGCATACACATCGGGATAATCCTCAGGCGATTGCGCCAAGCAAATGGCTTCAAGAAAAGGTCTTATTTCGGTTCGCTTTTCTTCCCTTTTAGATAAAGTACGGCTTGATTTAATTTTCTCGGTAATCCGTTGCAAGCTATCAGCTAAAGTGTCTTTTTCGCGTTTAATGAGGTTTAAACGATTATAAAATTGGACGTCATAACCTTGGGCAGCCTCTTGTGCCCAAGTCAAAGTAAAACCATGGCACACGCCATTATCATGGGTGTAATTAAATTTATCCAAAAGCGTTAATAAATCGTCATGTTCTAAGGCATTAGTTCGTGCAGGGGCTAAAGAAGAATGCCTCCGAAAGGAGGAGAGCTTAAGGAGAAGCAATGCTATAAAAACTAAGATCAGTAGGTAGATAAAGTATATCATTTTACTAATTAGTTAAATCCTTTACCAAAATCTAACCATAATCTCTGAATTAAAGCAACCTTCACATGTAGAGAACTTAAATACCCGACCGGCAACTTAGGGGAATAGGTAGAAAAAAAGATAAATTAGCTAAGAAGATGACAAAAACGTGGATGGAATTATTCCATCCCCTTACGCTAGTTTTCTTTAAAGCCTTTAAATTCTTTAAGTGGATTAGAAGACTCAATCTCTAAACGGCAAAAATTAGCTAAAATAGCAACAGCAAAATACATGGCTACCGCAACGCCTAGAGAGACGATATCCTTGGTATTAAAATGCTGTGCTAATTCATCAAAGGTTTCATCTGATATAGCAAATCCCCGCTGCAACTCATCCACAGCTCGACAAATAAGATTAGCTTCTTTCTCTAAGGAATTAACCGATTTTTCGTGAATAATAGCTTGGATTTCTTCTTCAGTAACACCATTCTTTAAGGCAATAAAATGATGTTGGTGTAATTCATATTCTGCTTTAGTTACCGCACCAATCCTAACTAAAGCAATTTCTCTTAATCGAGGAGAAAAGCCCGAGGCATAAATCCCATTAATCACTCATGTTACGCACATAAACTTGTAGTTTGACTAAAAAGCATTAGAATTCCGCCCTTAATTTTAGGGAGGGAATTAAATGGATATGCTTGATCTTTATAGTGATTATTTGAT
>NZ_RZGQ01000277.1 GCF_003989735.1 Legionella sp. km772
AGCTCTCCTGGCCTATGGACTTGTGGATAAGCCATTCTGAGAGTAAGGTGAATGAACTAACAAACCGGGAATAGCTCTTATTTTTCCTGAATTTTGTTCCAGATCCCCGGACCTAGCTAATGCTGGCTACCCCCAATCGCCCTTGGCTTGAAAAACAATATTCTGAAGCTTATCAAAAAAATACTTGCCCTATTTGTCAGTTTGCAATTAAACCCAGTGTGTCGAAATTTTTTGTGACGGAAAATAAAAATACGGTGCTGGCACCTAATTATCAATATCTTGAGGAAGTTAATACCTACATTTGTCCCTGTTGCGGCACCATGCTCTTTGAACAATGCACGCATTGTTCGCATGTAAAATATTCCTTATTAAGTTATTGCGATTCCTGTGGAATAAAAAAAGACGGATAAACTTAAGACCGAGGTGTTAGATAAGACGTTTTGTTGCCGGACTATGCGAAGCAAGTCCGCGGAATGTAGTGTGGATAACTATATTCTGGGTTGCTTCACTTTCTCTCTAAAAGCAATATTTACCTGAATGCATAGCGTAGTTATATGAACTAGAGCCCTAATGCTGTTCAAAATAATCGGAAGGTACGCCATAAATAGAACAGGCCAAAGCTTTATCTGATTTTTTCTCCCAATCGGGTTTTTTAAGCACTTCTATAGCATTTTCATAACCTACTTTCATGCGGTAATTAACTGCTGAGCGAACAAAGTTATAGTCTTTAAATGAATGCGCAAAGGGAGTACCACGATAAATGATATGCACCACGCTAAAATGTTTACTCTGTCCTAAGGCTAATATTTTTTGGACCTCTGGATCTTTTTTCGCTTCAGGACTTAGTTTTTCCCCTAAAAATTGGATGGCTGCTTGTAAGTTTTGGCGACTGGTATAAACATTGGTAAGTCTACGTGAATGGCTGGCATAGCGAATGTCTTTTTGTCTTTCTTCCAGTTCATCCATGGTTTCGGGTAATCGGCCTTCAAGGCTAAAACAATCTACTACAAAACATAAGGTGTTTAACTCAGGTAACGCATCTAATACAGTTACCAGTGGCGTATTAGCATAAATACCGCCATCCCAGTAATAGTCATCACCAATTTTAATTGCAGGAAAACCAGGGGGAAGCGCCCCACTAGCCATTACATGCTCGGGAGTAATCGTCGTGGTCTGATTATTAAAAAATTCCATTTCGCCCGATGATAAATTAACCGCACCAAGACAAAGGGTAACCTCTTTACTATTAATACGATCAAAATCGATTAAGTTCTCTAAAGTAGTTTTAAGGCAAGACGTATCATAATAACTCAATTTGTCTGGAGTATCTTTGGTCATGGGGGTGGGGGGGATACTGCGGGGTTTAAAAAAACCCTCTAAACCGCAAAAAAGTGAAAATAAAGCGCCCATTTGATTATGGAAATGATGTAAATAATTAGGAATTTCCTCTTTATAAAATACATCAGTCCATATTTTAGGTGCGATGGTATCCCAAAACTGGTTTAATTTTTCAATTTGCAGCTCTCTTGGATTGCCGGCGATAATCGCACTGTTAATGGCGCCAATAGAAACACCAGCTAGAAAATTGGGATGATAGCCTTTTTCATGAATAGCCTGAAAGGCCCCTACTTGATAAGCCCCTAAGGCACCGCCACCTTGGAATACACAGGCAATCCGGTCATAACTTTGTTTGGCGTTTTTTACAGGAGTTTCGGGTTTGTTAATGCGGCATAAAGGGTTTTTATAATGTTTTGATCGTGGTTTTTTAGTATTTTGGTCCATTTTTATTTTGCTCTTAGAGTCCTTATTCTAACATTATAATAGATAGCTTTAGAATTTGCTTACATACTTTATACTAGCTTCTTTTTATTTGATTTTGCTACAAAAGTAGCTCAGTAGATGAGGGGCTACTAAAGCTGGTTGTTTTGAAGAGGGTGGATGATGGAAAAGGTGGTAGATTTATTAAACATTCTACCACTCATTAATATTTAAAGTTTGCCCGTTCTAGCTACTGATTTCTCGGTTTTAAATTGATAAGTTCCCTTATCAACAAGCTTACCTTTACTATCGTATGCTTTCCAAACTCCATCAGCAGAACCATCTTTTTCAGTCATGCTGAGAAAATGGATTTTATAGCTATGGTTATTGAAGGATACCTCATCCCAACTTTCATAAATCAGGGCTTCACTGCGATGGGCTTGCGTCCGTGAGCGTTTGATGCGCGAGATGACTAATGTTCCATTGGCGCTTTTTTCTTTTCCATCACCTTCTAAAACTAGGGTGTAGGTATTTGCTAAGCCTATCCCTTTAGTTGCATCTGAGGGTGTGACCTCGCATTAATGTTCAAATATCTCTGAGCACCCTTCTCATTTGCTCCAATTATAGCCATACAGACGTTTATATTTACAATCAATTCAAGTATAATTTATTCAAAATTGACT
>NZ_RZGQ01000278.1 GCF_003989735.1 Legionella sp. km772
TTGATTTTTTTGATGCAGTGTAATAATTTCGCTTTTTGGTCATTCTATTCCCCTCTTATATTAGAAGAATAGCTCTTAAAAATACCTTTTTTTCGTCTAAAAATCCGCGCCTATATCACCTTGTGGTTTAGTAGTAAAATAGGTATTTAATAATTTGCTTTTATTCTCTACGCTAATACCTGGACCATTATCTTTTATAATTACCATAATAGAGCTATGTAGATTACGGGTCTGAATGGTGATTGTCGGCTTCACTATCTCCGCACATTTAAAAGCCTCAATGCTGTTGCGGGTTAAATTCAAAAGCACTTGCATTATTTGAATTTTATTAATTTTTACCAAGGGAGGGCTGTCCATTAATAAAAACTCGGTTGTTATCTTTGAATCTAAGAATTCATAATTTAAAAGTAAAATAGTATTCTTTATTAAGGCATTTATATCACAGGGCTCTGTAGGGTACTCTTCATTAAACAATAAATTTCTCATACTGTAAATTATTTTTCCAGCATGCTCTGCTTGCATAGAAATCTGAGCTAAAGAATGTCCTAATTTTTCAGTTTTTTCTTGCAAGCTTAATTCACTAGTGAGCAAATAGGCACCCGTTTTACTGTAGGTATTAATTACAGTTAGGGGCTGATTAACTTCATGCGCTATTGCGGAAATCATTTCTTCCATTGTAGAAAGTCTTGTTGATGATTCAATTTTAGCTTGCTGATGATGACGGATTATCTCCTGAAATTTATATTCTGATAAATCTCTAATCCGAAAAATTAGCTGTTTTTTATTCAACTCTTTCTTAATGGGACACATCTTAATTTCATAATAATAATAAACTTCTTCATTATACTTAGTATTTTCAATCGTAAAGTGCTGCTCATGTCCTGCCAAAGCATCATGAAAAGCCTTGAACACCTTGGTTTTAAGCTTGGAATAATGAACTAAACTTTTTTCAAGATTAGTGCCTACTTCAACTTTGCATAAAAATATTCGCAAAAAAAGCGTATAGAATGCTTTATTAATTGTTTTAAAATTTAAGTCGCTAGTTAAAACTGCTATTCCCTCTTCCGTCTCATTGAGTAATTGCTCAAACAAAGTTAGTTTATGTTCCAAGCTTTGGATAAGGGAATTTTGCTGATTTATATAGGTTAGATCATTGAGACATAGTCTAATTTGAGATTTCCAGTCATAGCTTATTTCCAAGTGCACCTGTTTGCGTTCACCGCCTTTCGCTAAAAGCTCAATTTCGCAGGTTTGAGTAAATTTTTTGTGTTTAAATTGCTCGACAGTGTTTATAAATAAGTCTTGAGAAAAAAGAGTCATGTACTTTAAAAAAGACTGATTGATAAATAAGGATCGATCTCGGCCCAGAAAATCAGCCGCTTTGAAATTAAGCTCTTGAATTATAAAATCACCATCAATAGTTATGTATAAGGAATTGTTAAGTTCGTAAATTTCCCGATAGAGAGCTTGTATTTCATAAGGTTCATTTTTATTATCCCTATACATTTTTATTCTCAAGTTGATAAAAAGAGGATACGAATTATTCCATAGTGAAGTTACTACTAAGGTTTCATTAGTTTTTACTATTCTTAGCGTGCGAAAAATAATCGAGCTATTTTCTCATTAAACGCTAATAATAAAACTAAGATTACCCTTATTTAAAATAAGGAAAGTCTTAATAATTTAAAAACAGTTAGTTTGTTTTTTTTTCCGCACACCCTAGCATTTTATTGTTTTTTTATCAATTAGTTAATTTATTGTCGGGTTTAATCCCTCTTAGAGAATGCGCAAAGTTGCCACGCTAGCACTACAAAGTTAAGATGGTAATAAAAGAAGAAACTCTAATAACTATGAATATTCTATTACTAGCCTTTGTTTTATTGGTGTGGGGATTAAACTGGCCCTTAATGAAATTAGAAATGGAGTATATTTCGCCGCAGTGGTTTGGTTTTATCAGAATGCTAATTGGTAGTACCTTCCTTTTCTTATTAGCAGGCTTGCAAAAAAAACTGATTCTTCCTAAACGTGAAGACATTCCCCACTTATTATCTGTTGGGATCTTACAAGTTGGTCTGTTCACGGTTCTAGTAAATTATGGTCTTTTTTATAGCGGCGTGGGCCATGCTGTAATTTTAGTTTACTCAACCCCGCTCTGGGTAGCACCTATTGCAGTTATTTTCTTTAAGGAACGATTAAATTTAATAAAAACTATTGGATTAATTATTGGTATTTTGGGAGTTATTGTGGGTGTGACCTCGCATTAATGTTCAAATATCTCTGAGCACCCTTCTCATTTGCTCCAATTATAGCCATACTTAGCTAGGTCCGGGGATCTGGAACAAAATTCAGGAAAAATAAGAGCTATTCCCGGTTTGTTAGTTCATTCACCTTACTCTCAGAATGGCTTATCCACAAGTCCATAGGCCAGGAGA
>NZ_RZGQ01000279.1 GCF_003989735.1 Legionella sp. km772
GGCTCTTTTTTTTATAGCTAGCATAGGGCTAACTTTCTATATCATTATCAATGAACTACTTAGTTTCTATTGAATTATTATCTTGATGTACTTAATAATTGAGCTATCAAGTGCTATTGTGATCGCCACTTTTTTAAATCCGCCAATATAACCTTGATATAAGCTTTCTTCGATCAATGATTGTAAGGGTCATAAATACTTTGCCTATTACCATCCGGTGGCAATCTCGCCATGCAGCGCCGGTACAAAGCATCCAACATATTACTTCCATAAATAGAGCGATCCATTTAGGTTTTTTTCTTAGATTAAACTTAAATAAACAGCATAGGAGAAAAGTAGAGCCGGCATGAAACTCCACCTATCCTCGTGAGAACGTGCAAGGGTTTGCCCGATTATCGGGTAAACGATCTTTAAGTGTAGCTCATTTAAATAAATTAGGTAATTGCCATTTTCCATAGTTATTTCCCCCGCTTAATCCGCACTATACTGGCTATAATTATAAAGTCTACCTTTAGACAAACTATCAAGGAGTGATGATGAAAAAAATAATGTTGATTTCCCTTTTTTTAAGTTCATTTAGTTTATTTGCAGTCAGTGCCACAGATTTAACTAAAAATTGGATTTGTACAACCAATGCAAGTAGCAGTGATGTGGCTGCAGATAAAGCGGCTGATGATCAAATGAAAAACACCAAAGGAACAGCAGACGCTTCATTTAAATTTGCAGCAGAACATTGTCGGGATTGTACAAAAATTACCTGTGAAGTAAACGACTAAGTTCTTTGAGAAAAATAGTAAAGAGGTTCTTGGCTTTAATAGAAAACATCAAATAAGGGGCTAGCATATGATTACCATACTTTTAATTATTTTGCTCTTAATGGCCATAGGTGGATTACCCCGTTGGAATTACAGTAAGAATTGGGGCTATGGACCCAGTGGTTTATTAGGTACCGTCTTATTGGTGTTGTTAATCTTACTTTTATTAGGCCGAATTTAATGAATGGGTGATTTTATCACCCTTCAACTCTAATGTAGTTAGGATAATTCTTTGAGGTATTTACCAACTACAACGTTCTGAGTATCCATAGCTCTCCCTTGTTATAAATTAAGAATAATTAAATTTCTTCCGTTGGTTATTTAATTTTGAGCAATCTTAATTAGTTAATGAAGACTATTTTTTAACCAGGAAGTCCTATATATTATATAATTTTCTTGAGGGTGTTTGCCATGAAGGGAATAAGCGATTTTGCTTATGAAGCTTTACATTCAGCTAATGATGGAATAACCATTGTTGATATGAAACAAAAACATCAGCCTCTAGTGTTTATCAACCCATCCTTTGAACAATTAACCGGTTATTCTGCCCATGAAATAATAGGAAAAAATTGCCGCTTTCTGCAAGGCTCTTTACCTCCGCAGCCTGAAACCCATTTAATTCGCCAAGCCCTTAACGAACAAAAAAATTGTCGGGTGATTTTAAGAAATATGAAAAGGGATGGCAGTTTATTTTGGAATGAGCTGAGTTTAGCTCCAATAAAAGAAAATAATCACTTATCTTACTATATCGGAATCCAAAAGGATGTTACTGAGGAGATAATACAAAATCAAACCATCATCCAGGTGTTAGAACAAAATAAAATTGCAGCGATGCGAGAAGCGATTTCCAACTTTGCTGATCAAGTCAGCCAACCCTTGACCGCCATTTCAATTTACAGCAAAGCATGTAGTCTCATCATGGAAAAAGTGGAAGATGGGACGTTTGAATTTTCAAGGATGCACCAAGGCTTAGAAAACATCAAAGCACAAACCCTTATAGCGAATGAAATAACCCGAACCTTAAATGATAATTTTAATGATTTAAATTTTTTTATTGAGCAATTAAACGCTAATGAGTTAATAATTCAGTTAATCAATATAATTAAATACACATGCCCCTATCCAATCCATTTAAATTTAGCGCCGCGATTGCCGGAGATAAAGATTAATCGTGAACACTTGGCGCAGATCCTCCTCAATTTGCTTCGCAATAGCGTTGAGGCCTTCCAACGTTGCGGAATGGATGGGCAAATTACCCTTAGTTCGAGGCATCAAGCTAATTCTATAATCTTGGAAATTATCGATACTGGACCAGGGCTCCCTGATGATTTTATTAATAATGGACCGGTTCCATTCTTTACTTCTAAAACAAGCGGCATAGGTACTGGTTTAGGGATATGTAGAAAATTAATTGAGCTCTATGAAGGGCATATTTCCTTTAACAACGATGAAGTTGGATTAAAGGTAAGTATTCATTTTCCTCTATAACTCATGTTACGCACGGTCAATTTTAAGCTGCCATATTTTTAAGCTCCTGCCAAGCAATCTGGTTCGCTCTAAGAATCAATTTGTACTTAATAGCAAAGTGATTTAAATGAGTTTTT
>NZ_RZGQ01000028.1 GCF_003989735.1 Legionella sp. km772
TAAAAACTCATTTAAATCACTTTGCTATTAAGTACAAATTGATTCTTAGAGCGAACCAGATTGCTTGGCAGGAGCTTAAAAATATGGCAGCTTAAAATTGACCGTGCGTAACATGAGTTATCATGATAGTTTAACCGGCTTATCTAATCGAAAGCAATTAGAAATTTTTTTTGAGTTTGCTATTCCTAATGCGAAACGCCATAACACTCATATAGCCCTTTTATTTTTAGACTTAGATTCCTTTAAAGCTATAAATGATAAATATGGTCATGCTATTGGTGATTTATTATTAAAAGAAATCGGCTTACGGCTTAAATTTACTTTGCGTATTAATGACCTGCCGGTCCGCCTAGGGGGAGATGAATTTATAATCGCCCTGACCGAAATCAAAAATATAGAACAAGTTACTGAAGTCGCCAAACGAATACTCGAAGTGATTGCCAAGCCTATGTACCTTAAACAGCATGAGATTTTAATTACTGTCAGCATGGGCATAAGCATTTATCCTGAAGCAGGAGAAAATTTAAATACTCTTCTCGTGCAAGCAGATAAAGCCCTCTATGAGGCTAAATCAGAAGGCAAAAATACCTTCAAAATTAGCCAATGAGACGAGTGAATCTTTTTGATATCGCGGCCCCTGGCGGCTAATGCTACCAGCGACAGGGGCTTTCAGGAGGTCCGACTTTTAAAAAGGAACTTCTAAATGTTGATCCAATTGCTGAATTTGTTGCTTGAACAAATGTTGAATTTCGAGCAAACTCTTCTCATCACTTGCCTCAAAGCGTGCCACTAAACAAGGGGTGGTATTGGATGCACGTAATAAACCCCAGCCCTTAGCGAACTCCACGCGTAGCCCATCTATTCTAATTATTTTTGCTTTAGCAAAATGAGCTTGCTGACTGAAACGTTCCATAAACAGGAACTTTGCTTCATCACTAATATCAATTTTAATTTCAGGTGTGTTAACACTATTGGGAATAGATTTAAATTGCTCACTCAGTGTTAGCGAGGAATTACTTACGATTTCCAATAAACGACAAGCACTGTATAAGGCATCATCAAAACCATACCAACGATCTTTAAAAAACAAATGCCCGCTCATCTCACCCGCTAAAGCAGCGTTTTCTTGCCGCATTACGGCTTTTACAATGGAATGGCCGGTGGGACACATTTTAGCCACGCCTCCTTCAGCCTCAATCACCGCTTCTAAATGGCTAGAACATTTAACATCATACACAATAGTAGCACCTGGATTACGGCTTAATAATTCCCGCGCATACAACATCATTAAGCGATCAGGCCAAATCATCTCACCCTCTTCGGTAATAAGGCCTAATCGATCCGCATCACCATCAAAGGCTAAACCAAGATCAGCTTGATGGTCTGAGACTGCCTTTTTTAAATCAGTTAAATTTTCTTCTACGGTAGGATCTGGGTGATGGTTGGGGAAACGTCCATCAACCTCGCAATATAAAGGAATAACCTCGCAGCCCAGAGCAGCTATTACTTTAGGGACGATAGGTCCTGCAACACCATTGCCGCAATCTACCACTACTTTTAAAGGACGCTTTAACTGGATATCTTGAATAATACGTTGGGCATAAGAATCTAACACGTTAAGGTTACGCGCTTGCCCTCTTCCATGAACCCTCGTGCTTTGCTCTACTAGTTCATACAAATGATCAATATTTTCTTGGGTGAGGGTTTTGCCTGCTAAAACCATTTTTATACCATTATAATCAGCAGGATTATGGCTTCCTGTGATCATTAAACCACAATCAACTCCTTGGGTATGGGTCGCATAATACATAACCGGAGTGGCCACCTCGCCCAAATCAATGACCTCAATCCCGCTATCTAGAAGCCCTTGTTTTAAGGCTGTGGCTAAGCTAAGACTCGTTAACCGACCGTCACGAGCCACGTAAATTTGTTGGCGATCTAATTGTTGCAAATAACAAGCCAACCCCAAACCAATACTATAGAATGAATTCTCATCTAAATCTTGATCAATAATTCCTCGAATATCATAGGCTCGAAAAGCAGAGCGAGTAACTTGTTTTTGCTGATACATTATTAGTGCCTCCCAGAACTACCAAAACCACCCTCACCTCTATCGCTTTGAATAAATTCATCAACAACTTCAAAAGCTGCTTGGACAACAGGAAGAAAAACCAATTGAGCAATTCGTTCACCTGGGTTAACTATAAAGGGTTCCTGCCCCCTATTCCAACAAGAGATCTTTAATTCGCCTTGGTAATCAGAATCGATTAAACCAACTAAATTACCTAAAACAATACCATGTTTATGACCTAGGCCTGAACGCGGTAGAATAACAGCCGCAAGTTTAGGATCCGCAATATAAATAGATAAACCCGTAGGTAATAAGACGGTTTCTTGGGGAGCAATAGCCAGGGCATCATCAATACAAACCCGTAAGTCAAGACCGGCTGAACCCTCTGTTGCATAAGCAGGCAAAGGGATACTGTCCCCAATGCGTGGATCTAAAATTTTTAATTGAATAGCTTGTGTCATTTACTGAGCTCCTGGATAAAATACTGCTGCAGGTAATTTAGGCGTGGGCCAAACGGCTGCAAGATTAAGAACCAAATCTATAAGAGCCCTCATTTTTGCAAAAAGGAGGCTAGTATTGCAACAATTTGGCCAGCTAAACGTGTTTTGTGGCTTAATTTAAGTTCTATTTGTTCGCTCTTTGTAATAACTACTACTTGATTTTCAGTACATTCAAAACCTAAACCTTTACCGACTTGATTAGCTACAACCATATTTAATTTTTTTCGTTTTAACTTCTCTCGAGCATACTCGATAAGATTAGAGGTTTCTGCGGCAAAACCGACAACAAAGGACGCTTTTCCTGATTCGGCCACAGCCGTTAAAATATCTTTAGTCCGAGTCAATTTGAGATTCAGCTCTGCATGGGCTGTTTTTTTCATTTTATCTTGCGCAGGCGATGCTATTCGATAATCCGCAACCGCCGCAGCCCCAATAAAAATGCTTCCTGTATCTAGATGGCACATGACCTGCTCATACATTTCCTCTGCCGATTCTACCTTGATCAACTCGATACCAGCAGAAGCTTGTACTGAGCTTGGACCAGAAATTAATGTCACTTGTGCACCTGCCATTAAAGCTGCCTCTGCCATGGCATAACCCATTTTTCCTGAACTGTAATTACTTAAATAGCGAACAGGATCAATGGACTCTCGGGTTGGCCCTGCAGTAATCAACACTTTTTTGCCTGGCAATAAATGTTGTACCTCCATCAAGCGCAAGGCATTAATAATTTGCTCGGGTTCGCTTACACGACCAAAACCGTGTTCGCCACAAGCTTGCGAGCCTTCATTAGGCCCGACCAGCAAGACGCCGCGCTCTTGTAATAATTGACAATTAGCCTGGGTTGCAGGATGAGCCCACATACTTCGATTCATCGCAGGGCAAATCACAACCGGTATTTCAGCAACTAGATAAAGCGTCGAAAGAAGATCATCAGCAATACCCTGTGCCATTTTAGCCAGACAATTGGCAGAAGCTGGTGCAATGACAAAGTAATCAGCCCAACGGGCCAATTCAATATGTCCCATTGCGCGTTCTGCTTGAGTATCAAATAATTCCGTACGAACCTCATATCCCGATATGGCTTGGAGAGTAAGAGGCGTAATAAATTCTTGTGCCGAGTGGGTCATTGCTACCCGCACCTCAGCGCCTAAGCGTGTTAACTCCCTAACCAAGTACGCTGATTTATAAGCAGCAATACCACCAGAAATACCAAGAAGAATTTTTTTATTAAGAAAATCTTGCATGACTAATCATTTTTGATAAGAATACCCCTGATCAAAGCACAAACTTCGCAATAAAGGAATAAAAAAGGAATAAAACATGACCGTTGGCCCACCCACGCGGCATTTGCATTTGCGTGAAAAACTCTTAACTCAAGGCGCCCAGAATCTTTCTGATGCAGAGTTATTGGCTGTTTTTATCAGCTCAGGCTCTAGAAAAAATTCTTGTCTACAATTAGCAAACGCGTTGTTACATCATTTTGGTAATATTCGGGAAATATTTAATAGCTCATCCCAAGACTTTCAGCAAGTTCCTGGCCTTGGTCAGGTCCGTTATGCCCAATTGCAAGCTATTAAAGAGCTATGCCACCGTAGTGATTTTATTGATTTGCAAAAAGAAGTACAAATTAGCAATACCAAGCAAACTTATGCCTATTTAAAAAAACGCTTGCGTGACTACAAAAATGAAACCTTTGCCGCCTTATTTTTAGATAATCAACACCGCGTCATTGCTTATGAAGAGTTATTTTTTGGCACCATCAATTCAGCTACAATTCATACTCGCCCAATTGTAGAGCGCGTTCTTAAGCTTAATGCAGCAGCACTTATTCTTGCCCATAACCACCCTTCCGGTTTATCGGAAGCAAGTCATCAAGACTTAGTAGTGACCGAGCGAATTCGAGAAGCTTTAGACCTAATCGATACGCGTTTATTAGATCATATCGTTATTGGTGATAATGAGGTTTATTCAATTATCGCTGACCACAAATGGATAGCCAACTAAAAGGAATTATAATGTATAAATTATTTATTACCGATTTTATAAAAAATAAAATCATTCTTTTACTCAGTGTAGGTGCGGTACTAGCAGAACTCTTGCTGACCCAATCCATTCATACTAGTTTATTGCTCTTTTGTTTACCGTATAGCCTGTCTGTTCTTTTAAATTATTTGATGAATTATCGTCCATTAAAAAAGCCTTCCCCCCGGATAAGCGCCCAATTCAGACCGCAAAGGCTGACCAAGATTAAAATTACGCCAAAGTAAACCCCTTTCTGGCCCGATTTAAAATGGCAGTGAACCTATTATCTGAGTTGCAAAGCGGCTCGTAGTACTTATAGTCCAGTAGTCTTTTTGTTTTTATACACTACTGGGGCCGCAATCCACCTAATTTAGCATGCTTTGGAAGATGAGTTTAGTGAGCCTAGTTCCTTATTTAACTCATTAACCATTGTTTCATAATAAAACTTGCTGTTCATTAGGTATTGTAAATAAGCCCTTCGCTCAACAGCATCTCCATGTTGACTGCCGCTCGTACTAAGCTCAGCTAAATCGCTCTCAGTCTTTTCAAGCTTGGCTTGGGCGTTAGCAAGTTCCTCTTCAATACTTATTTTTGCGCGTAAGGATGGTGCTTTATGGAAACTGGGACTATACATAGTGTTTATCCTTAAAAATTCATCATGAACAAAAACAATCCTGAGTGTACCACAAAAAAACCAGTGGCCTAGTGGTTTCAATAAATGAATGCTCGTGAATTTCCCGAGCCTAGGCACGCTCCACATTAAAAGCCATTACTTCGGAGATGGACGATTTATTTAATGTTAGCGCTAATAAACGCTCTATTCCCAGGGCAACCCCACTACAAGAAGGTAAACCATGTGCTAAGGCTTGCAATAACCAAGGATCTGAGTCGACTGGGTCGAAGCCAAGTTTTTGCCGCTGTAGGCGATCTTGGACGAAACGCATCTCTTGCGCT
The DNA here is from genome assembly GCF_003989735.1 of Legionella sp. km772. Taxonomy (GTDB): domain Bacteria; phylum Pseudomonadota; class Gammaproteobacteria; order Legionellales; family Legionellaceae; genus Legionella. Next base: position 5,551 of record NZ_RZGQ01000028.1, read on the forward strand.
GTGACATCAGTTAATTCATGAAAACCATTCGCTAATTCAATACCACGGTAATAAATTTCGAAACGTTCGGCAACCCCCTGATTAACCTGGGCTAAGGCTGCTTGCGAAGGTGGAAAATGATAGACTGCAACAGGTAAATCCTCTTGTGCTAAAAAAGGTTCAACCACGTGACTCATCAGCAAAAACAAATATTGATCTAAATCTGTCTCCTGAGGTGCTAAAACATTAGCTAAATGATGGCGCTCTAAAATCTTTTGTAATTCAAGCACACTAGTATTAAAAGGATCTACATCACAAGCCTCAATGAAGGCCTCTTGATAAGTTTTTCTGAGCATGGGTTGAGAATGCGCAATCGTTTGTAAAAAGAGATCCATTTCATCCATGAGTTGATGATGATTGATGTCTAATTGATACCATTCTAGTAAAGTAAACTCAGGGTTATGCCAGCGTCCTAACTCGTCATCCCGAAACACTTTGGCCAATTGAAAAATTGGTCCGCTGCCAGCCGCTAATAAGCGCTTCATATGATATTCAGGAGAAGTTTGGAGACAATAGGGTTTGTTTCTAAAATAAGCTTTTATATTAGATAAATAAGGGTCTGTTACCCCATAATGAGCCATTACCGGGGTATCTACTTCTAAATACTGGCGAGTAGTAAAAAAATGACGGATCTGAGTCAGCAGCTCCGCACGTTGGCGCAAGGTCTCGAGACTAGCTGCAGGCTGCCAATGAGTACCATCCATTAATAAAATATCCCTAACTCTAAGCGAGCCGCTTCAGTCATACGATCTTGGCTCCAAGGTGGTTCCCACACCAGTTCAACGGTGCAATCATTAACCCCTTCTACTTGGTTCACGGCTTGCTCGACAGTACCTGGAAAGGTTTGCGCCACAGGACAGCCCGGAGTAGTCAGGGTCATTTGGACATCAACATGCCCTTCTTGGTTGATGTCTACGTTATAAATTAACCCAAGATCATAAATATTCACCGGAATTTCGGGATCATAAACGCCTTTAAGCGCTAAAATGATGCGCTCAATGACTTGTTCTTTCTCTTCTTTTTTCTTAAATCCAAACATAATTAAGACTCTATTAACCTGTACTCGATTCCAAGCAAAGCTGTTATTGGGCCAAGTCTGGCCTACAAAACCGCACTATTCCGTTTTAACCGTGGTGGCCTCTCTATTTAAAGCAGCTTCTAGAGTATGCCAAGCCAAGGTCGCACATTTAACCCGTGCCGGGAAAGTTTTCACCCCTGCTAATACAGTTAATTTATCAACAGAAGGTAAGTCTGCTTCATCATCCTGGGTAAGCATATGGTGTACGCGCTGGAAAAGCTCATGCGCTTCTGCAATGGTCTTACCTTTCAGGGCATCGGTCATCAAAGACGCTGAGGCTTGCGAAATAGCACAACCACAACCAACAAAACTTAAATCGCTGATTAAACCTTGTTCTAATTTGGCATAAACTGTTAATTTATCACCGCATAAAGGGTTAAATCCGTTCGCCTGATTGGTCGCATCATCCATAGCATGATGATTGCGGGGGTTACGGTTATGGTCGATAATAATTTCTTGATATAACTCCCGTAATTCCATACTCATGCAAACACCTCATTTACTTTTTGTAACGCTTTAATACAACGATCAACTTCTTGGGTAGTATTATAAAAAGATAAAGACATTCTTGAAGTCGCAGCCACTCCATAGAAATCCATTAGCGGCATAGCGCAATGGTGCCCGCTGCGAATAGCAATGCCTTCAGCATCGATAATCGTACCAATATCATGGGAGTGAATTTTCTCATGAATAAAAGACAGCACTGGAACTTTATTCGCAGCCGTACCAATAATCTTAAATCCTGCTAAGTTGTTTAAAGCGTCTGTGGCGTAATCCAGCAAATAGCGCTCATAATTGGCTATAGCGTCTAAATCCAAAGAATGTAAATAATCAATCGCCGCACCCAAGCCAATAGCACCGGCAATATTAGGTGTGCCTGCTTCAAATTTTTGTGGAAGAGGAGCATATTCAGTTTGTGAGAAGGTGACATAATAAATCATCTCCCCGCCCCCTTGATAGGGGTACATTTGTTCGAGCAGCTCTTCTCTTCCCCACAATACACCGATACCGGTTGGACCATACATTTTATGGCCGGAAAAAGCATAAAAATCACAATTTAAGCCTTGCACATCCACGGGTAAATGCGCTGTAGCCTGGGCCCCATCTAATAAAACCTTTGCTCCTTGTGCATGAGCCAGTTCAATCATCTGCTCTACCGGATTAATAGTACCTAAGGCATTAGAAACATAACTTAAAGACACAAATTTGGTTTTAGTGCTTAATTTTTTTGCAAACTCATCTAATAATACTTCCCCACTTAAAGAAATAGGGGCTACTTGCAAGACAGCTCCCGTTTGCTCGCAAAGCATTTGCCAGGGCACGATATTCGAATGATGCTCCATGTAGGTAATTAAAATCTCATCACCAGGTTGGATAAAAGGTTTTAAATAACTCTGAGCTACTAAATTAATCGCCTCGGTAGTACCTCGAACAAAAATACACTCTTTTACTGAAGAAGCATTAATAAAGTGACGCACCTTAATACGCGCAGCCTCATAGGCTTCGGTGGCACGGACACTTAACGCATGAACACCGCGATGCACATTAGCATTGTCATGAGTATAGTAGTCCTTTATGGCCTGGATCACTGCCTGCGGTTTTTGAGTGGTAGCTGCATTATCAAAATACACTAAATCATGGCCATTCACTTGCTGATGGAGAATAGGAAAATCTTGGCGAATAGCATCAATATCCAATAAAGTTTGCATTATCTACCCTAACTGTTGTGTTAATAACTGGCTCATCCAATCGGCAAGTTCACGATTTGGTATAAGGCGTAGGTTATCTTCTGCAAAGGCATGAATTAAGTATTGAGAGGCTTCTACCTTATCGATTCCGCGACTCGCTAAATAAAATAACGCATCTTCATCCAATTGCCCAACGGTTGCGCCATGCGAACACACCACATCATCTGCAAAAATTTCTAATTGTGGTTTGGTATTAATTTCAGCATTAGTAGAGAGCAATAAATTTTTGTTTTGTTGCTGCGCATTGGTATGTTGCGCATCTTTAGCCACAATCACCTTCCCATTGAACACCCCGCGCGCGCGGCCTTTTAAAATACCTTTATAATCTTGTTCACTCGAACAATTCGGAACCAAATGATAAACACTAGTGTGATGATCAACATGCTGACCTTCTGTAGGCGCATAAATACCATTCATTAAGCAATGGGCATGTTCTTCTTGCAATTTAATACTCATATCACTACGCGCCAAAGCGGCACCTAGGTTTAGAGAGTGGGAAGCAAAATGGCTATGTGCTTCTTGTTTCACGGCAATATGCCCTAAGTGAAAGGCAGCTTTACTTTCTCTTTGAATTTTATAATGACTAATTTGGGCAGAAGCGCCAAGGAATAATTCAGTTACCGTAGTCGTAAAATAACTTGTCTCATCTTTACCCTGGTATTGTTCAACGATGGTGGCTTGGCTACCTTCTTCGGCAATGATTAAATGTCTTAAATGTACGGCGTGTTGGGCTTGATCTTGATAATGATTCAAGACTATAGGAGTATCAACACAGACTCCTTTGGGGATATAAATGACTACGCCACAATGGATTAGAGCGGTGTTTAAAGCATGAAAACCATGCTCTTGCTCAAGAATATGGGTTAAATAAGGCTTAATTAAATTCGCCTGCTCGGTTAAAGCGCGCGCTAAAGGCAGAATTAATAAACCTTTAGGAAGGGTAGCTAATAATTCTCTGTCTAAGGAAACCCGATCATTATGAATTAAGACTTGCTGTGCTAAGGGAAGATCCGACTGAAATTCACCCTGTGGTATCTGATATTCTACATAATTAAACGGCTGTTTTAATAAAGCATCGACAGAAGTGTATTTCCACTCCTCATGATGACGAGTAGGAAAACCCCGACGCTCCAAATTTTTTAGTGCCTGAGCCTGCAATGAGGCTAACCAAGGGATATCAGATAAAACGTTTTCTGCTTGTTGCTTATAAAAACTAACTATTTCACTCATGCCTGCTCCGCTTCTTCAAGCCAGCTGTATCCTTTCTTTTCTAATTCCAAAGCTAACGATTTATCACCTGACATAATAATTCGGCCATTAACTAAAACGTGAATGTAATCAGGTTCAATATAATCTAATAAACGTTGATAATGAGTTACTAATATAATAGCCCGCTCATTAGAGCGCATAGCATTGACGCCTTGTGAAATCACTCTTAAGGCATCAATATCTAAACCCGAATCCGTTTCATCAAGGATTGCTAATTTAGGTTCTAAAGCAGCCATTTGTAAAATTTCATTACGTTTTTTTTCACCGCCGGAAAACCCTTCATTAATGCTACGATATAAAAAACTTTCATCCATATCGAGTAATTGGCATTTTTCACGAATAAAACTTAAAAACTCAATTGCATCTAAGGTATTACGGCCTTGGCCTTTACGTACGGCGTTGACTGAGGCCTTAAGAAAATTAATATTGGTAACCCCGGGGATTTCTAAAGGGTATTGAAAAGATAAAAATACCCCAGCGCGCGCACGCTCTTCCGGTGCTAAAACTAATAAATCCTCCCCAAGGTAGCTTACCTCACCTGAAGTGACCTGGTAGGAGGGATGGCCAGCTAATACTTTAGATAAAGTACTTTTTCCGGAGCCATTGGGGCCCATAATGGCGTGTACTTCACCAGCATTAACATTGAGGTTAATACCATTTAATATAGATTGATTATTGATGGAAACATTCAGTTCATTTATTTTTAACATATCAGCCTACTGCCCCTTCTAAACTAATACCTAATAATTTGGTTGCCTCTACGGCAAATTCCATAGGTAGCTCTTTTAATACTTGTTTACAAAACCCATTCACAATCATGGACACTGCATCTTCAGTGTCAATCCCGCGTTGTTGACAATAAAACAATTGCTCCTCACTAATTTTGGAAGTCGTTGCTTCATGCTCGACTTGCGCGGTGGGATTTTTGACTTCGATATAAGGAAAAGTATGTGCAGAACATTGACTGCCCATTAACATTGAGTCACATTGAGTGTAGTTGCGTGCATTGGTCGCGGTTGGGGCAATGCGAACTAAACCCCGGTATGCATTATGAGCACGTCCAGCACTAATTCCTTTAGAAATAATAGTCGAACGGGTATTTTTCCCCAAATGAATCATTTTAGTGCCTGTATCAGCTTGCTGGCAATTATTCGTTAAGGCAACTGAATAAAACTCGCCCACCGAATCGTCTCCTTGGAGGATCACACTGGGGTATTTCCAAGTAATGGCCGAACCCGTTTCAATTTGGGTCCAAGAAATTTTAGAGCGCTTACCTCGGCAAGCCCCACGCTTGGTTACAAAATTATAAATTCCACCTTTACCGTCTTTATCGCCGGGATACCAATTTTGGACCGTAGAATATTTAATTTGGGCGTTATCTAAAGCAACTAATTCAACTACTGCCGCATGCAGTTGATTCTCATCCCGCATAGGTGCAGTACAACCTTCTAAATAAGAAACATAACTGTCTTCATCAGCTACAATTAAAGTACGCTCAAATTGACCAGTAGAGGCAGCGTTAATACGGAAATAGGTGGATAATTCCATAGGGCAACGTACGCCTTTAGGGATATAGACGAAAGAGCCATCACTAAAGACAGCTGAATTAAGGGCTGCATAAAAGTTATCACGGTAAGACACTACAGAGCCTAAATACTTCATTAATAAGTCAGGATATTGATGTACTGCCTCTGAGAAGGGACAGAAGATCACGCCTTTTTCTGCCAGTTTAGCTTTAAAGGTAGTCGCCACAGACACGCTATCAAACACCGCATCAACCGCAACCCCGGCAAGCATTTCTTGCTCTCGTAAAGGAATGCCTAATTTTTCATAGGTGCGCAATAATTCAGGATCGACTTCATCCAAACTTTTAGGCGCATCACTTTTCTTTTTGGGTGCTGAATAATAGGATATAGCCTGATAATCCACCGGAGGATAATGCACACTCGACCATTCAGGATGTGGCATGGTTTGCCAATGTCTAAATGCCTTTAAACGCCATTCTAAGAGGAACTCAGGTTCACCTTTTATCGCAGATAAGCGGCGGATAACATCCTCATCTAATCCCGGAGGAAAAGTATCTACTTCAATATCGGTAATAAACCCATGTTGGTATTCTCTATCAAGCAAAGAATTAATATGCTCACTGCTTTTAGCCACGATTCACTCCACTTGCTAATTGCCGAACTCGTTCTACATCCCTATTATGAAGAGTTGGTTTTGCTAATGCTTCTAAACTCACACTATCTAGGGCTGTCTCTATAGCCCGGCTAATTAAGCGCCAATTACCTTGAATAGCGCATACACCCTGTAACGAACAATCATTGGCTTCTAGACTACATTCCGTAATGCCACGATGCTCTTCCAAGGCGTAGATAATTTGTGATACTGATATTTCTGCGGCAGGACGTTGTAGTCTATATCCCCCAGTGACACCTCGCACCGAAGTCAACAAACCTGCACCAGTTAAGCGTTTTAAAATTTTGCTTACTGTTGGTACTGATAAATGGGTCTGTAAAGCGATATCACGTGCATTACATAACTCTTGTGGATGCTTGGCGAGATAAACCATTACCACCGTTCCATAATCAGCTAATTTGCTGATGCGCAGCATAACACCCCCAACAGGATTAATCTAGTACCAAATAAGTCTTAATTTAAGCTAATATAAATGGGAGAAAGCGCTATTTTTTTGAGAGATCATTCCCTTATAAATATAGCACTAAAAAGGTCCCATATAAAATAAAAGACGCATGATACCTTATTATACTTAATTGATGCAAATTATTCGTGGTGGTTTGAGAATGATAAGGGCTCGACCGGATTACTGTCTAAGGCACTGAAATCGATTTCTGCAACTAAGATAATTAGCTTAATACCTAAATGCTCCTTGGCAATCAGTCCATGAGCAAGTTTATATTAGATCACTTGCATAACTATAAAAAAGACATAAGAATAGATAATAAAAATTTGTCTCTAGGAGCTCGGATGACCCACGACAATGAATTGAACAACTTAATGCAAGCTATCGCTGAAAAAAGTTTACAAGTGATCAATGATTTAAAGGATAACCCAGAACACATTACTAGTATACTCAAGCAATTCATTGAGCTAACTGAGCATGTGCAAAATGTGTTAAATACTCTACTCAATAATCCTGAAAAAGCCTGGCAAATGCAGCTGTCGTATTGGGAACAAGCCATGAATTTAGCGCAGTCCCAATTTAGCCACTGGCTCGAAGGAAAATCATTACCGATGGACGATCGTCGCTTTAACAGTGATGAATGGCTTAACAATCCTTTTTTTAATTTAATGAGCCATCAATACCTTCTAGCAAGCGAACATATGAGTGAGTTGCTGGAGCAACTGGAGTATGAAGATCCCAGCGTTGCCAAACGCATACGTTTTTTCAGCAAGCAATATTTAGATGCCTTGTCCCCAGCCAATTTCTTACATACAAATCCACAAATAATGGCCGAAACGGTGCAAACTCATGGTAAAAATCTACTCCAAGGCCTACATAATTTACTTTCAGATCTCGAGAAAGGGAGCGCGCAGCTTAATATTAAAATGACGGATGCTAAAGCATTCAAAATTGGTGAGAATCTAGCCACCACTCCAGGCAAAGTCATCTTTCGTAATGAAATGATTGAATTAATTCAATATACACCTACCACGGCCCAAACTCGTGCAGTTCCTTTGCTTATCGTGCCACCTTGGATTAATAAATATTATATTTTAGATCTAAGCCCACACAATTCATTAATCGGCTGGTTAGTAAATCAAGGACTCACTGTTTTTGTCATCTCTTGGATCAATCCCGATGGAAGTTTTGCCGATAAAGGTTTATTTGATTATTTAGAAGAGGGGCCCAAACGAGCAATTCAGGTAATTAAAAAGCAGTTAACGGTTTCCCAAGTGAATACCCTCGGTTTTTGTATCGGTGGCACGCTTTTAGCTACTTTACTTGCCTATAACAAAGCCCAACAGGACAATTCTATCAAGAGTGCTACCTTTTTAGCGACCATGATGGATTTTAGTGATCCTGGGGATCTTGCCGTTTTTATTGATGAACAGCAAATTCAAAAAATAGAACAAGAAATGGCCAGTAAGGGCTACCTATCCGGAAAATACATGGCCTCTAGTTTTAATTCCTTACGCGCCAACGACTTAGTCTGGTCCTTTTTTATTAAGAATTATTTACAGGGGAAAAATCCAGCCCCCTTTGATATTTTATATTGGAATTCTGATTCAACCAATATGCCTGCCACCATGCATTCCCAATATCTACGCTGGATGTATTTGCAAAATGATTTAATTAAACCAGGTAAAATTCAGTTAAATAATACCCCAATAGACCTAAGCCAAATAAAAATCCCCACCTTTTTCCTTTCTACTGAAAAAGATCATATTGCTCCTTGGAAAACTACCTTTAATGGCTTCCAAATCATGAAGGGACCGAAACAATTTGTTTTAGGAGGTTCAGGACATATAGCAGGAATTATTAATCCACCCTCAGCCATGAAATACGGCTACCGCACCAATAGCAATAATCAATTAAACGCCGAGGATTGGTTTGCCAAATCAAAATCTCACCAGGGTTCCTGGTGGCCTGAATGGCTCAAATGGCTCAATAAATATTCTGGGGACTTAATTAATGCCCCTGAACTGGATCATTTAGTGTATTCACCTTTAATGGATGCTCCGGGAAGTTATGTACTAAGACAAAACTGCTAGGGAATTAGCCCACCATTCAGCCCTAAGAGTCAGCACACTCCCTCAGGCCTTAACCGCCTGACTCAAGCTGAACGGAATAACATCTCTATTACATCTCTAAAAGAAGAGCATTGTATGAATCAAGAACAAAAATTAGCAGCTAACTCCTTAAGTATTGGAGAATCTATTGTAATGGGGCTAGCGGGATCTGCTCCAGCATTTAGTCTTGCAGCAGCGACAACCTCTTTAGTAGGCGCAGTGGGAGTACTTGCTCCCGCCAGTGTACTGTATTGTGGCTTTATTATGTTCGGGATTACTTTAGCCTTCATCCATTTAAATAGAATAAAAGTTAATGCTGGTGCTGCTTATGCATGGGTTCGCGAAATATTTGGCGTCTCTATGGGCTTTTTTGCCGGTTGGGCCCTGTTAGTAGCCTCCGCACTGTTTATGGTAGCAGGCTCTATTCCTGCAGCAACTGCCACTCTTCTCCTCATCGCGCCTAGATGGGTTAACACCATGCCAGTAGTCACTACCGTGGCCGCATTATGGGTCAGCTTAATAGCGGTGGTTACCTGTAAAGGCATTAAACCGGCGAGCTACCTCCAATTTTTGATGACTGGGGTTGAAGTGCTGATTTTAATCGCCATTATTATCAGCGGTCTTTGGCAGTTACACACCCATTCCTTGCATGATTTTTCTTGGTCCTGGTTTAATCTGGGCAACTTTAGTTTTCGAACCTTTACTAATGGTGCCTTAGTGTCCATATTTTTATATTGGGGCTGGGATGTCACGCTTAATTTAAATGAAGAAACAAAAAAAGCGATGCATACCCCAGGTTGGGGCGCTTTTTGGTCGGTATTATTGATTATCGCTCTTTTGGTCAGTTTTGTGGTGACCGCCTTAGTGGTCTTAAGCGATGCCGAAATAATGAAGGCAGGAACTAACATCATTTTTGTCATTGCGGAGAAGCTTTTTCCCAAGCCCTGGTCTTATTTAGCAATTCTTTGTGTCATGTTAAGTACGATTGGTACCTTAGAAACCAGCATGCTGCAATTCACTAGAACCCTATTTGCCAAAGGCCGGGATGGGGTATTACACCCCCGTTATGCCCAATTACATTCAACAAGAAATACGCCTTGGGTAGCTACTTTAGTCATTTGGCTTTTCGGTCTACTACTTTTATTGTTCTCCTCTTTTTCCTTTACTGTTTACACCTTAATGAATGATTTCGTAAATGCAGTTAGTTTTCAAGTCGCTTTTTATTATAGCTTGACTGGCTTTGCCTGTGCCTGGCACTATCAAAAAACTTGGACTTTATTAAGTGAGCTGCTAATTTATGTGGTTTGGCCTATATTTAGCGCAATTTTTTTAGTGTTTATAGCCTTATACAGCATCCCTAGCTTCGATCTTCCCACTATCGTAATTGGAATAGGTGGCATTGTAATAGGATTTATTCCTTTTTTATTAGGTAAAAAGCGCAACCACCATTGAGGCTCGGGATTACTATCAAGCTTAAACGAGGATAATAGATTTTTACCTACCAGGATTGGAATTGTTCCATGGCTGCTTGATAGCCCAATTCGATTAAATCAGGCAGTTTAGAAAAATCGAGCATACTAAATTCGCTTAAATTAATATCTAAGGCATGATTGGCACTGGATAACTGGATTAATTCTTTTTCATCATTACATAAAGTAATAGTGCCAATGATAATTTCAGAAAGGCTAGGCACCTCTGCCATCCTTTTCAAAGAGTCGTTACCAAAACGAGAAAAATAACGTTTGAAACCAGAAACTATCCCATCAGGAATTTGCGCATGCACATTAGAAAAGGGGGAAACCCGCACGGCGATAATTTCACAAGGAGGTGCGAAATTGCGCATAATATCCACAGGGACATTATTAAAAATCCCGCCATCAACTAAAAGCTCATTGCGCTCATTAGAAATGGGCGGTACGACGCCTGGCAAAGATGCGCTAGCTCTTACGGCCTTATAAACAGGCCCTGTTTTTATTAATTCAACCTTGCGTAAAGTAAAATTACTAGCGACACAAAAAAAAGGACGCCAGAGATCTTCAATGTAGGTATCACCAAAGATACTCTTAAGCGCATAGAGCCACCCTCCCCCCCCTAATAAAGAGACAGAGGGAATGGTATAATCATTAAATTTCTTATTTTTAATAACATATCGGTCGATACTTTCTATCATCTCAGGAATAGTGAAATTCATAGCAATCCCAGCGGCAATAATACTCCCCATACTGGTACCGCCTACAAAATCTACTGGGATTTTTAATTCACATAAAGCTTTATAAACGCCAATATGCGCAAAAGATTTCGCACCGCCGCCGCCTAAAACCAGACCCACTCCACGACCCAAAATTAGACGGATTATCCGTTGTAAGTCCTCAGCATGGCCTTTTCTGAAATGCTGATATCCCTTAATTGGCCGTTCTTTTAACCATTCAATAGTCCCGATAGGGATACTTATTTTTTCATCATGTAATAAAAACAATTCAATGGGAGGCCGATAATTTTTTTCTAAGGAATAAAACAAATATTGTTCAATTCCCCCCAATTTGGGTGTATCCGCTGAATCGGCAAAAAGAAAAATTTTATCGGCTTGCCTTAAACACAGTCGTGTCCATTCCGTATTAATGTCATCTGCTTCATAAAGTACATAGGTGTATTTTTGTTCTTGTTCATTTAACCACTCAGTGATACGCGGATCGGTTAACTCAATTTTTAAGGAATTATTCGTTTTTAACTCTTTAAACTGGTTTTTAATAAGAGAACTGTTAACCAGCAGAGTAGGTGCCGATAAAGACAATTGCTCGGCTAATAAACGGATAAAGTCTTTATCGAGAGGATAGCGCCCTGCGGGCGCTATAGCCAAGGAGCGTAAGGTTTGTTGTCGCAGCGTATTGGGTTTTAATAGTCTTAAGATAGCTGTTCGCACAATAGGCATGACATGGGTTGAGTTTTTTTCTACAAAAATATCAAACTGCTCTTTAGATAGTTTCCATAAAAAGCTATCTCTAATCGCAATAACTGTAGCGGCTCGAGCTTGTTGCGTAAACAAAGACAACTCGCCAACCAGATCACCCCTTACCATTTCGCCAATAATTTGCTGATTATTTTGAATAATTTTTGTAACTAACAAACGCCCTGTTTGGACTATATAAAGGCTATCCCCCATTTCCCCTTCTTTTATTATTACCTCGCCACTTTGGATAAAACAGGGTTTAAACTGTTCCGATAATTCTTTAATACTCGTTTCAGGAAGAGATTGGAAATAAGGTATTGTTTTCAAAAAATTAATTAGCTCAGTTTTAGGAGCTTGCTTTAGTGATCTAAAACTCCACATAGTTCTACCTCATTCTCGTAGGAGAATCTTAGAATAGTTTTGATAGGGTGACTAAGTAATAATTATTAGCACAAGAAAAGCCCGTCTTTGTACTAAGTATAGGACAAGTTATATCAGGAAGAAAAACAAAAGACCATGAATTTATAGTAAATCATGGTCTAATCTTAGATTTTTTAGACAAAATCATTTTCCCTAGCGTACCTCTGTAGCGTGTTGAAGATGCTCTAAATGAACATAATCAATTTTACCTGAAGGTAACACAGGTATTGCGGCATGCGCATAAATGTGAGAAGGGATGAGAAGTTCTGAGTAACCATGTTCTTTTATTTTTTTAACAAATTCCGGGCGGTCTATCCGTTCGGCTTCCGAAAATAATAAAATTTGCTCACCCTTACGTGCACATTTTATAGTGATGGCTGCATGAAGCAGTTCTGGGTAAAGGGAGGCTGCGATACCTTCAACTAAGGTTAAAGAAACCATTTCTCCGGCAATTTTAGCAAACCGTTTTGCCCGACCTGCAATGCTGATAAAGCCTTCATTATTCATGGTTACAATATCACCCGTATCATGCCAATCGCCTGGGAGGGGAATTATTGATCCGGGAGATTGAGGATTCATATAACCTTTCATAATATTGGGTCCGCGCAAGAATAACCGTCCCCCTTCAGCGATCCCCTCAACCGGCTCAATCCGGCTAGTCATGAAAGGCAAAATCATCCCTACCGTACCTAAAGAAGACGCTAAAGGACAGTTTAAGGAAATAACGGGAGAGGCTTCCGTTGCACCATAGCCCTCATAAATTCTTACGCCAAAATGCTCAATCCAATATTTGATGGTATCGGGTTTAACTTTTTCCGCGCCAGCAAAAATATAACGAATACTAGAGAAGTCATGCGCATCTGCAGCACGCGCATATCCATTTAAAAAGGTATCTGTACCAAACATTATTGTTGCGCCTGTTTGATAAACCAAACCTGGAATTATTTTATAATGCAAAGGCGAGGGATAGAAAAAACAGCTAATCCCTGAAACTAAAGGAACCAGACTACCCGCCGTTAAGCCAAAACAATGGAAGATGGGTAAGGAATTAAAGAAGATATCGCGGGTGGAAAAATCAACACGCGACTTCATTTGGCAACAATTTGCCAATAAGTTGGCATGGCTTAAAACCACTCCTTTTGGCGTTCCTTCGGAACCCGAAGTAAATAAGACTAAGCCTGTCTGTTCTGAACTAACCGGCTCTCCTAATAAGCGATAAGTAAGCCCCGGAAAGCGCCCTTTTAATAAACCAGATAGCTTATTACCTAAATGAACCGATTTTCTAAATCCCTCTAAATAGCAGACCTTAATCCCCGCTCTAAGCAACTCTTCAATTAAAGACTCTAATTTGGCAGTGGCAATAAATTGTTGCGAGGTATAAATCGTTTTAATTTTAGCTAGAGCGCAAGCAGCAAGGATGTTATGCGAGCCCATGCTAAAATTAAGCATGGCAGGAATACGCCGATAAGCTTGTAAAGCAAAAAAAGTAATCATTCCCGCGGTGGTAGTAGGCATCATCACACCCACATAATCCCCGGGTTTGGTTTGTTTCTTAAATTGACGCCCCAAGATAAAGCAACGTGCCAGAAATTGCCGATAACTTATTGGAGTGCGATTTACATCTTCAATTTTAGTTTTATTTTTAATCCCAATTTCGGCTCCTTCAACAAGTGCTGAAAATAAAGAATGCTCCTTAAAACTATTGGCAAAACTTAAGTCACTAATCAAGCGGAATAAACGCCTACTAACGGCATGTCTATTCACCGGGCCTGCTTCAGATTGAATGAATAATTGTGAAGGTAAAATATGTAAATTAATTTTAGGGAATAAACGGATAGTGTTTTTACTCTTACTAATAGAGAAAATACTATGCTCAGCCCCCTCGATACGGACCGGAATTACGGGAGCACCGGATTTCTGAATGATAAAACCGGGGCCATCATAAACTTTTAAGCTATTTTCCTCTTGATTTAGCGACTGCTGGGGAAAAATAACACAACGTTTTCCTGAGCGAATGGCCTTTATAAGTGCTTTAGTAGTAAAAGGATGAGCCGGATCAATGGGTAAGACATCAGCAAATAATAATAAAGTTTTAACCCATATTTTTTTGAATAAGCGCGGATGTAAAGCAAGCGTTAGGCGCTCTGGTAAAAAAACCGATAATAAAAGTACATCGATAATGGACGTTCTATTCGCTATAATTACCGAATTAGATGTGGCTTGGTATTCACCCTTTACCTCGACATTAAACCACCAGGTCAACAAGGTTTTGATGCAATGGCGCATTCTCTCTCGTTGTTTTTCTTTCCATTCCTTGTAACTCATCTCTTTCTCAATAATGCAAAAGGCATCGGTTATACCTAATCGAAATTTATATTGCAAGACTACCTAAATAAATCCAATACCCAGCGCCAGGTGAGGAATAAGAGTTAACAGTTTATTTATCCTAAACTAATAAGCAAGCCAATAAGACTAAAAAAAAAGCAAATACCCTTAGATAGCTTGCCAGATGTTACACCCTGTAATAAAGTGTCGCTCATCGTTAATAAGAGTTTTTTCCTATTAAAACAATTTGCTCTATTTTGGCGCTGCTGGCCTTTCTTATATGCGCCTTTACCTTTCAAAAATATTCTTTAGAGATTATCGATTGGATTGATGATCTCGGTTGGCTTGCACCGGTATTATTTATTATTGTCTATAGCTTGGCCACTATTCTTTTCCTCCCCACGATGTTAATGACCTTAGCGGGTGGGGCAATTTTTGGCCCGATTATAGGGGTCATCCTCAATTTAATAGGGGCAAGCTTGGGCGCTGCATTTTCTTTTTTAATCACACGTTATTTGGTGTACGATTGGTTTAATAAAAAACGAGGCCTACGGCTGAATAAACTAATCACCGGCGTTGAGAGAAAAGGCTGGATGTTTATCGCTTTTTTACGTTTATTTCCTATTGTCCCTTTTAATCTAGTTAACTATGGTTTAGGCCTCACCGCCATTCCTTTCCGTACTTATTTAATCAGCACCGCTTTATTTCTTATCCCAGCTGAAATTATTTATACCTATTTTGGCTATGCAGGACGACATGTTTTAGCGAATCCTGGACAATTTTATAAAAGTGGCGGGGTCTTTCTTTTAGCTCTAGCGCTGTTGTTTTTAGCAATGATTACGCTAATAAAACGCAGGGAGCGTACTCAACTCTTTAAAAATAATATGCAAACAGAGTGAGTTAATTTAGCTGATTATGCAACATGGTCTGTTCTTCCTCTTTTAATACAGCAATTAAGCGGGAAACAGTCGGATGATTTGGCAGAAACTCGTGTTGATCAATTGCAGCAACGTAATGAATACCTTGTAAGGCGTTAGTCAGAAAAACCGCTTCAGACTGTTTGATTAGTTCTCTCGTGATGGAGACCTCCGCATAAGCAAGATTTAAATGACGGCAATGATTTAAAATCCGCGAACGGGTGATTCCCGGCAGAACTCCCTCTGTTTGCGCAGGCGTTAGCAGGCGTCCTTCCTGGAGAAAAAAGATATTGGCACAACTAGCTTCGGTTACGCAATGCTGGGTATTAAAGAATAATGCATCATCTGCACCTTCTTGCATGGCTTGGCGTCGAGCAAGAATTGCTTCTAGGTAATTAATTGTTTTTAATTGATAGAGGGGATTATTCGCATCCCGTAACCATGAAGCAGTTTTTAAACGTACTGGTTTAAATAGAGTTTGAAAGGAAAAAGCATGCAGTAAAAGCTGGCTGTTTTGCCCCTCGCTAATTAATCCACGCGAAGCCTCACCCCCGGTCCAAATGGCTTTAATTCCACCGTCCAGCAAGCGCTCCTGTTGGATTTTCGCTAATAACGAATGTCGCCAAGCTTCTAAAGAAAGAGTAAACGAAAATCCCAAAGCCTGAGCCGAATTCCTAAGGCGCTGCCAATGTAACTCGGCGAAACAAGGCTTGGACTTAAGCACTTTGATGGTTTCAAATAAGCCCTCTCCTAAAAATAGACGCTCATTGGGCGCTAATTTAAACCCTTCTTGCTCAGGTTGCATTTAGTAATCGACAAAGTCATCAAGTTCATCTTGTAAACGTTTTTCCTCTAAAATATTTTCCAAACGCCTACGTGCATCTAAATTATTACCTCCCTCCACTCCTTCTGTCTCCACTTCAATATCCTCGAATTCCTCTTCAGTGGCTAATACTTCTGTTTCGTCATCTTCAAATAAATCACTCATATCATTTCTCTAAAAAATCAATCCATAATGCCCATAATTTCTTCTTCAGGAGCTAGAAACCACCATGAAAATAAAAAAAGGTTTTGTTCCAAGCTCTTCCAATAAAAATATTTTTTTAAAGCCGGCTATATACCTTATTTTTCTTTTTTTGACTAGTATTTTAAGCGAGAAAATATAAACTCTTAAGTTAACTCTATTTATTTAAAGCTTTGCGCTTTATAATTAAAAGCTCAATAATTTAAAGAAAAATTTCTACAGATATTATGACTGATCAATATAAAGCGGCACTAAGAACTACCCTAAAACAAGTACGCGCCAATACATCAGCCCAATTTCGTGCTAAAGCTTCCCTACAAGTCTGCAATAGAATAAGAGCCTTAGAACCCTACAGGAAAGCCAAGCATGTAGCCCTATATTTCGCTATAAATGGCGAAGTCGATTTAACTCCTATATGGAAAACAGCCCCCTTGCATGGTAAATTTTGTTATTTTCCTATCGTTAACGAGGATTTCACCCTCACCTTTCTACCAGCAACACCGGCGACTAGTTTTAAAACCAATCGTTTTGGGATTTTAGAGCCAGAAGTTAGCATCGAGCATGCAAAATCACCCGAAGAATTAGATTTAATTATTATGCCAATGGTTGGTTTTGATATTCACTGTTTGCGTATAGGAATGGGATCCGGCTGTTATGATCGAACCTTAGCTAATAAAAATAATGGCATTCTTTTCGGGGTAGCTTACCAGTTTCAACGACTCGATTTTATCAACGCAAAACCTTGGGACATTCCCCTGAATGCAGTGATTACTGAAAAAGCGATTTATTGGCGCTACCCAGCTAAATAATAGCTCTTTTTACAGTGAGCAGAGGCCTTAGTTCTTCAAATAGCATCTTCGCCAACTTCACCGGTTCTGACTCGTACTACTTGTTGCAGCTCATAAACAAAAATTTTTCCATCACCAATTTTACCCGTATAGGCTGATTTACAAATGGCATCAATGGCAGCATCGACCATATCATCAGCCAAGGCTAACTCAATTTTTATTTTGGGCAAAAAATCCACTACATATTCAGCCCCGCGATACAATTCAGTATGCCCTTTTTGCCTACCAAAACCACGAGTTTCAGAGATTGTGATACCAGGTACCCCAATATCCATTAGAGCCTCATGAACATCATCTAGTTTAAACGGTTTAATTATTGCACAAATCATTTTCATAGTTTAGCCATGTTTTAATTAAATAAATTACTGTCTTAAGGGGTATAGTACTAGTCTTCCAGTTTTGCTAGACTGCAAATAAAAATGAAATGGAGCACTTATGTTCGACCCAAAACAATTTGATGAGATAGCAAGTAAGCTCTTTGCTGCCCTTCCTACCAGTTTACAAAATTTTGAAAACGAGATTCAACAAAAATTTAAAGAGGTATTACAAGCAACCTTTGCGCGCCTAGACCTTATCACCCGCGAAGAATTCGATATTCAATGCAAAGTGTTAGCGCGAACTCGCGAAAAATTAGAAAAACTAGAAATGCAAGTAGAAGAATTAGCAAAACAAAAAAAAGCAAAACCCAAAAAAGAAACTGATAAATAAAGTCCATTATTTAGTACTCACTATTGGAAAAAGGAGTACTAAATAAGTCCAACCCAAGGAATAATAATGAATCTCGCATTTACTAAAACGCGAAGTACTCTAGGTATTTCAGCTCAACCCGTTTCAGTGGAAGTACACCTCTCTAATGGCCTACCTGGTTTCGCCATTGTCGGTTTAGCGGAAACCGCCGTTAAAGAAAGTAAAGATAGAGTGCGCAGCGCTATTATCAATAGTCAATTTGAATTTCCCTGTCGTAAAATCACGGTTAATTTGGGGCCAGCTGATCTACCTAAAACAGGAAGCGGTTTTGATTTGCCTATTGCCTTAGGGATCTTAGCAGCTTCTGGGCAGATTCCCCCCCATAAACTGCAAAATCATGAGTTTATCGGCGAGTTGGCCTTAAGTGGGGAATTAAGGGGTATTTCTGCTATTATTCCTGCGGTTCTTGCCGCCTATAAAGAAGAACACACCTTAATTATTGCAGATGCAAATGCCCATGAAGCGTCGTTAGCAGGTCAGCGAGATGTTTTAACAGCATCGAATTTACGCGAAGTTTGCCATTATTTATGCCAAAACTCGCCTTTAAAAAATCTCCCCCCAAAACCTGAAGGTCATTTAATGGAGCCCATGCTAGATTGGTCTGAGATCAAAGGTCAGTATCATGCGAAAAAGGCCATGGTGATCGCAGCTTGTGGAAATCATAGTGTTTTACTAAGTGGGGCACCGGGTAGCGGAAAAACTATGCTGGCCAAACGATTTAGTAGCATTTTACCAGAATTATCAGAGACGCAAGCTTTAGAATGTGCGGCAATTAATTCAATCCGCGGTAAAGCCATTGATTTTAACCAATGGCGCTCTCCTCCTTTTCGCGCCCCTCATCACACAGCCTCGCAAGTAGCTTTAGTGGGCGGCGGAAATCCACCTAAGCCAGGTGAAATTTCTCTTGCTCATCATGGCGTATTATTTTTAGATGAACTACCGGAATTTAGCCGTCATGTCCTTGAAACATTAAGAGAACCCTTGGAGTCAGGCCATGTCTCTATAGCAAGGGCCTCGGCTCACATTGAATTTCCTGCCCAGTTTCAATTGCTGGCTGCAATGAACCCCTGTCCTTGTGGCCAATGGGGCAATCCTCAAGCTAATTGCGTCTGTAGCCCGGAACGAATTAATCGGTATCTAAGTAAATTATCAGCTCCTTTGCTGGATAGAATTGACATCCATCTTTCTATCCAAGCCCTATCCCAAGAGGAGTTATTAACTCATGTTACGCACGGTCAATTTTAAGCTGCCATATTTTTAAGCTCCTGCCAAGCAATCTGGTTCGCTCTAAGAATCAATTTGTACTTAATAGCAAAGTGATTTAAATGAGTTT
>NZ_RZGQ01000280.1 GCF_003989735.1 Legionella sp. km772
TCAAATAATCACTATAAAGATCAAGCATATCCATTTAATTCCCTCCCTAAAATTAAGGGCGGAATTCTAATGCTTTTTAGTCAAACTACAAGTTTATGTGCGTAACATGAGTTAATAAAAGTATGTTTAATGGTTTAAAAATTGCTGTCGGCGTCTTGCAAGGAAGTGGGGCCCAAGCCATTGTGCAATTTGTGATAAATGGAGATAATCGTGTTTATGTCTATCGGTCCTCCAATGATACAACCAACATCTCCTATGTGATTCGAAACCTCAGCCAGGGTCCTACTTACCCAATTTACCCTGCAGGGATTGGCAGCTATAAAGCAGGAAGTTTAGTGCAAAATGCCAATTCACAAGTCTATATGTGTATTGAAGCTGGATGGTGTAATTTAAGCGCTTATGGCTTAGACTCTGGAGCCTGGAAGACTGTTACGCCAAAACCCGCACCTGCTGGCTATTTAACTTTTCCCGAGGGGCGACCTTATAAGAATGGCACTATCGTTGCTGATATAGAAGGGACTCTTTATAAATGCCTCCAAGCGGCCTGGTGTAATGATCAAAGTGGCGCTTACGCCCCCGGAGTAGGTAGAGCCTGGTACAGTGCATGGGAAAAACAATAAGTAGAACTAAGTTCACACGCCCTGTCTTAACAGGGCGTGCAATGGCGAAAGGCTTAAGCAGTATTTATTAATAGCGTCTCTTCGCAAGTCAAACATCCTATCCCAACTCGACATGAGAAAACCACAAATTGATACCCTCAACTAAAGTAGGATGGGCAAACATTACATCACGTAATTGCGTGTAAGATATATTCCATTCCATAGCTAATTGCAGTACTGCTAAGATTTCGCCAGCTTCAGCACAGAATAGGGAAACTCCTAAAATTTTATCAGTCTTTGCATCAATCACCGCTTTTAAAAGACCTGTCGTTTCCCCTTGTGTTTTGGCACGCGGTATTAATGCGGCAGGAATTTTCGCTACTTTTATCGCTAATCCTTGTGCACGAGCTTGCGCTTCTGTTATACCCACACGCGCCAGTTCCGGATCAAGAAAGACCGTATATGGAATAAGCCGTCCCTGAGATGAATGCGGCTCTTGAGGGTTTTGCAAATTGTGCTTTAGGATACGGTAATCGTCTAGGGATAAATGCGTAAATTGGGCTCCTCCTTTTACATCACCTAGAGCCCAAATTCCCTTAGTGGAAGTTTCTAAATACTCATTTACTTTAATAAATCCCCGTTCATCAAGCTCCACACCGGTTTTATCAACGTGCAAATGCGCTGTATTCGCGCTGCGTCCCACTGCAATCAATACATCACTACCTCGAAATCTTGCAGCCTTACTGTCTTGAGTAACCTCAATCACTACCTCCTTACCCTCCTGGCGGATAGTGTTTATTTGGGTATTTAAAGCAAAATGGATCCCTTCTTTCTTTAGGGTTTCATAAACTTGTTCGGCAATATCCCTATCTTCCCGATTAATAAACTCTTTCCCCGCTTCAATAACCGTAACCTCTGCGCCTAAGCGGCGAAATAGTTGAGCAAACTCTAGACCAATATAACCACCGCCAACAATAAGTAAATGTTGTGGTACTTGATCAACATTCATTAGGCTTTCATTGGTATGGTATTTGACCTGCTCCAAACCTGGGATGGGCGGAATAAAAGGAAGAGCACCTGTATTAATAATAATTTGTTCAGCAGTAATTTCTAAGGTTTTTTTTCCCTCTCGCTCTTTAGTCAAATGCACTTCGATTAACTTAGGACCAATAAAATGGCCCCGTCCTAAAATTAAATCCATGCCAGAATCCAAAAATTGCTTTAAATTGGCTTCACGCATGGCTTGGACCACCGAATTTTTTCGTTCACGGATGCTTTTAAAATCAATAGGAGCAAGCTCAGCTTTTAAACCATAAGCTTGCGCTGAACGACAATAATGCGCAATTTTTGCAGATTGGACTAAGGTTTTGGTAGGAATGCAGGCTACATTAATACAAGTCCCCCCTATCTGGTTATCCTCAACCATGGCGACTCGTTGGCCATTTTTTGCTAAATCAACAGCAAGGGTTTTTCCACCTTTACCCCCACCTAAAATAATCGTATCAAATTTCACAGCCATGATATCCTCTCATCAAATCCCTTAATTTTAAAAATTAGCCTAATATCAAGAGAAGTCAAACTAGGAAGAAAATGACCAACTAGCCTCATTCCATAGATGGTCTATACTTATAAATAGATTCTGTTTCTTATAAAAAACCTCTTCCTTACTCATGTTACGCACGGTCAATTTTAAGCTGCCATATTTTTAAGCTCCTGCCAAGCAATCTGGTTCGCTCTAAGAATCAATTTGTACTTAATAGCAAAGTGATTTAAATGAGTTTTTA
>NZ_RZGQ01000281.1 GCF_003989735.1 Legionella sp. km772
AATCAAATAATCACTATAAAGATCAAGCATATCCATTTAATTCCCTCCCTAAAATTAAGGGCGGAATTCTAATGCTTTTTAGTCAAACTACAAGTTTATGTGCGTAACATGAGTTATTAAATTTTAAACGGCCTTTGTTTAAAAAAGTATAGCTTATCCTAGTCTATGTGCTCATTAGTATGAAAAATCATATACTAAAGGGGGAGGGTTGAGGGAGTCCGCGTTTTCATCCAGCCGGCGATACTGTAGCGAGTACAGTGGGTTAGTTCTACTTCATGGGGCAATTCGCTATTAAAGCAAATGAGGCGATTTCCCAAAGGAATAACCTCGGAAAGTAGCTCATCTTGTGGTGAGTAGAGGTTTAGCTTACCCCCAAAGGAGGGTTGCCACTGTTCATTCAGATAATAGACACAAGATATTTTTCTATTTTTGGTGCTTTGGAATTGATCGACATGTTTTTTGTAAAAAGAACCGGGTTGATAGATAGCAAAATGGGTTTCAAATTCATGCAAGCTTAGATATAAAGCGTGATTTAAAAAATGGCGCATTTTATCCATTCGCTCTAAAAAATGTTTTATACTCTGTTGCTCTTCGTATTGATCAAGCCAACAGATCTCATCCGTGCGGATGCTGATATTATGTTGAGTTTTAATGGCCCTACCAATTTTAGCGTGTTGAAAGGAGCCTTGTTGGTGGAGGGTTTGGGCGATAGCGCGTAATTGTTCAGCATCGGTATCGGGCAAAAAATTATCGATAAGGTGATATCCCTGCGTACATAAATTTTCAACTAAATCATTTGTAAACAAAAGAGTACTCAATAAAGCAATGAAGTTTAGAAATTGTACGTGATGCGGTATTTCTTGCAAGCATTAAAATCATAGTAAACAAGTAAAATTGGGCTAAAACTAAACTGATAATCCCTTTATTTGCGTGTTCTTTTCCCTTCGAGTAAATAATCGTATTCCCGCCATTGCGGCATAAACTGCTCCATTAACCGATAAAAGCGCTGGTTATGGCTTGCTTCCAATAGGTGGATTAATTCGTGTACTAGAACGTATTCTAAGCAAAGAAGGGGTTTTTTTATTAAATTTAAATTTAACCAGATTCGTTGGGCTCGCGTATTGCAGGAGCCCCATCTAGTTTTCATTTTTTTGATTCCCCATTCTGCGACCTGGACATTGATAATGGATTCCCAATGTTTTATTAAAGGTGGAAGAAGCATTTGCATTTCATTTTTATACCAGCGTTCCAATAAATTAGTTATTTGCAACGCGGTGGCGGTGTGGGGGGCATAGCAATAAATAAACGCCTCACGACATTCTATATGAGCGGGGCCATGATGCCTTTGTAGAATGAAGGTATAAGTTTCCCCTTTAAATAAAATGGTGCTCCCGGTTTCAAGTTGTACTTCTTTAGTTGGATTACGTGCTTTAATTCGTTTTAATTGGGCATCAATCCACAAGCTTTGTTGCTGCAAAAAAGCAAAAATCGTCTTTTCTTTAAAATGCAAGGGTGCACTGACTCTTACCCGACCATCAGGGGGATAGATACGTAAGTGCATATTTTTAATAGGCTTTTTTATGACTTCTATGGCAATGCCATTTATTTCAATAATCATATTAAGAAGAGAGTATTTTTTTTACAATTATAACGATACTCTTTCTTAAAAAGCTAGTTAAAACGTTGCGCACCTTCACAGGGGCTATCGATATATTCGCCATTAATGTCTAAAACCATATTCACACTAGCGCGTTGATAGCGAGCTAAAACCTCATACTGTTGTAGGCTTATATACCCATAGGAGCTGCCACAATAGACTAAAGAGTGTGCGCCTGGCTTGGGCTTTACTTGCACGGGAATATCGCAATCCCAGCGAAAGGTACTTAAATCACACTCTGCAAAAGCCATTTGGATGGGAAGAATTGCAGTAAGTATAATCTGCAAATAGGTTTTTTTATTAATCATCGAAGACTCCGTTTCAATGCTTTATTTTTAGTATAGGATAATTCTTATTAAGTATTAGAAATTTATAAAATTTTTCTAGCTAATATTTCGGTATCATTCTATTTAGGGGAAATATACAGGGTCACCTCATGAAAAATTTTGAGATAAGATAGTGGTTAAAATAGAATCATCCCATCCAGCATTTTTTCTGAGCCGCTTAATAGATTGCCTTTTCATCTGATTTTTAGTTAATTGAAGAAGGTTCAAAGCAATATGCCTAACAATGGCCATTGATATAGGCGCGGATTTTTAGACGAAAAAAAGGTATTTTTAAGAGCTATTCTTCTAATATAAGAGGGGAATAGAATGACCAAAAAGCGAAATTATTACACTGCATCAAAAAAATCAA
>NZ_RZGQ01000282.1 GCF_003989735.1 Legionella sp. km772
GGGATTAGATCCAATTTTGCAACTTCGAGCAGCTATTGCTAGCAATGATTGGGATCTAAATTGGAAAACTGTAGTTGCATCTATTTAGTTAGTTAGTGGCAACCATAAAAATTACACTTCCATAATACTTTGCCACAATAGCACCTAACAGGTTTTTAATTGAAGCTAGTATTACCGTTTTAACATCTATTGTCAACCATAAAAATTACACTCCCTAATCGATAAGTCAGCTCGTCACATTGCATTTTCCAAGCGCGATGCAACACTTTAGCTGCATTGACCATAGGCAAACGCTGAGAGCGTACTTTTTCTTCCCAATTTCTGGCAGCTTGTGAAAATAAATTATCAGATGCTGATTTTCTTTCACCGCTCGCTGCTAATACTATGAAATATAAGGAAACAGGACTAATTAAATAATTATCTCTTGCCACATTGGCTAACGATTGACAAGCCAAAGACACATTAGCTAATGCACCACACGCAATGAGTGAAATTGGCTGTTGGCCATATTGCTGATAATCGGAAACTGTTTTTTGTAAGATGGTGGGAAGCGCTTGCAAAGGATATGTTGTCTCTTCCTGTGTAGTAATTGCGAAAGGTATTGGTGACTCCCAATCCATCGTGATCCGAGTTACAGACTTTTCGGCGTGATCTAACTCTGTATTTATGACAAAAGAATTCATCTGGATTTTACTCTCTAGATTGCTATCAATTTTCTATGAACCACTTTCTTTAATAAACAAAAAACTTTAAGATCACAATTTGTGACCTTAAAGCTACTTATTTTGAATATGAACCTATCTACCCCAAAATCGTTAGATCTTTGGAGTTAGACGGGATTAATTTAATAACCAGCAGAAGCCACTACACTTAGATGATGTTTATCGTTTCTAATATCATCATGCAAAGCCAAGCGCTCCTCGCCCTTCTGCAACACCACTTCATAACCAAAAGATTTAGCTATTTTTATTAAATTACTTACTCTTATATCAGTTTGTTTTCCTGAACGAAGATCCTGGATAACAGATGGAGATATGCCTGCTTCTTTTGCTAAATCTCGTACGGACTTATCATCATCTTCCATAATAGAAATAAGTAATTCGGAAAAGAGCAATTCTTTATAATGTTGCTCATACGCTTTTTTAAATTGCTTATCCTGCATTTTTCGCTCATACGTTGACATAGGCTTATTCATAATAGTCACCTCGATTGACTCGTATTTCATAATCTTCTTTACACTTTAATGCGCGCTGCTTCTCACCAGCTGGTAGTTTGTTTGTTTTCTTATGAAACGCATTAGTGACAATCACCTTACTTCCGGAAAAGAAAAAACATAAAAACCGATGCGGCTGAGGTTTAAATGCATAAATCTTTTCGCCTTCATAATTAAATTTGGTTTTATTTTTAATTTCACCAATATTGCCCATAAGTTCAAATAAACCTAATGATTTGATTTGCTCGTTATCGTTGAGCGCTTCAAAATAATCCAGAGCAGCACTTCTCCCTTTAGAATCAAAATACCATTCAATGGTGAATTTTGATCCATTAAAGACAATATATTCTTTTAATTGTTTAGTCTTTTTATTCATAACTAAATTGTACTACTTAGCCGGTACAAAATCAAGAATTGACAAAAATAGTTTAACTAAATGATGGTTTCATTTTTCATATTCAAATAATAACGTAATTCATTATGATATGAATATAAGAATGTGGTCTCTAAATCCATATGTCCAGATTTCGAATCTTTCATAACATAATCAAATTTTCAGGGCTTTAATTAACTTTATTTAAGTTACCAGTTAAGTTACTATTTTATTATGTTATTAGTAATCAACCCCATTAGTCACATAACCGAACGTTTATGTGACTAATATACTACGGGACAAAAAATGCTCATTGGATACGCGCGCGTCTCAAAATCAGACGGTTCACAAACAACTGATTTACAAACTGATGCTTTGTTAACTGCTGGTGTTAAAAAAGAATATATTTATCAAGATTATGCGTCAGGGAAAAAAGACGATAGGCCTGGATTACAAAATTGCCTTAAAGCGCTTCGTGAAGGCGATACCCTTATTGTCTGGAAGCTCGATCGACTAGGAAGAGATCTTCGTCATCTTATTAATATTGTTCATGATCTAACTTCAAGAAGCATAGGTCTAAAGGTACTCACCGGTCATGGTGCTGCTATTGAGGGATGGTTCAAATCTACTGAACACTTCCACCAAATTTTGTAGTCATTTTTGAGAGCAGTTATCGACCAACGAATTGGTTTATGATACATAGTTTATCGCTAAATAAAAATAAGGATCAT
>NZ_RZGQ01000283.1 GCF_003989735.1 Legionella sp. km772
GCTTATTAACCATTTAGAGCGAATAAGCCTCACAGCCTAAATTTACCGAATCTTTTGTCGACTGTTGATTAAAAAACAGCTGAACAATAATTGGTTCATTTCTAGTCATGAAAAGCCCCTGTTTAGATGGTCCTGCTACTTTGCAGGCATTAAGAAAATTACCGGGGGTCGCAAGTGTCCCGGTGATCTTTATGACTGCGCGCATCCAAGAAAAGGAATTAGCCCAGTATAAAGAAATTGGCATTCAAGACATTATCTCTAAACCTTTTGAACCTTTGACTCTAGCGGATACTTTACGTCGTTTTTGGTCAAAATATAATGAATGAGAAAATTGAAGCAAAACTTGCTGCGCTAAGGCAGGCTTATACCGAACATTTACCGGAAAAAATCAAGGAAATCAGCCAGTTATGGGGTGATGTCAAACTTAATTTTAATAAAGATAATTTTTATGAATTTCATCGTGCCGTTCATTCTCTTGCCGGCTCAGCGGGAACTTATGGCTATTCACAATTAAGCCAAGCCTGCCGCGATCTGGATGTTTACCTGCAACAGTTGCGCGATTATTCTACCTTAAATGCCATTCAACAAAGTGAAATAGCTCACCTGGTTGAGTGTATCAAAGACACCTGGCCGCAAGTTGAAAGCATACCTATAGAATTGGTTATGCCTGAAAAAATAATCAGTAAATTAATCTTTTATTTAGGGGCTAAAAAAGACAAATTCCACCGTGAGTTGCATGAGAATTTAATGCATTTAGGCTATGAGCTAATTTTGTTCCAAACTTGTGAGGCACTGCGCAAAGAAATGGAGCAGCAGCTGCCAGGCGTCATTATGCTCGATGAACACTATCTCGATGAGCAAGGATTAATTGATTTTTTGGACAAACGTCCATCACAAATATCCCTGCTTTGCCTGGCTACAAAAAATAACCTGGATATCCGCTTAAAAGCTATCCGTGCTGGTGTCTCCTTTTTTATTCAAAAACCCATAGAAATATTTCATTTAACTAATCAATTGGTACAGCTTTGTGATTTGGCTACCCGAGAAGATTATCGCATCTTAATTTTGGATGATTCAGAAACCCTCGCCACTTATTATTCTCTGGTGTTAGAGGAAGCTAATATGAATGTGCGAAGTATTACCAGCCCTTATGAGTTAATGCATGAACTACAAGATTTTAAGCCTAATTTATTATTACTTGATCTTTATTTACCTGAATGCACCGGTTTTGATATCGCTAAAATTATTAGGCAAGAAGAAAGTTATGTCAGTTTACCGATCATTTTTATATCGACTGAAAATGATCGAATTAAACAATTATCCATTTTAAACAGTTGTGGCGCGGATGATTTTTTAACCAAACCCGTTTTACCGCAAAATTTAATATCCGCCGTTAAGTCAAGAGCCCAACGTTCAGCTTTATTAAACTCCTATATTGCCTTGGATAGTTTGACAAAGCTTTTAAATCATACTTATATTTTAAAGCAATTAAGTTTTGAAATTTTACGCGCCCAACGATTTAACCAACCCATTGCCGTGGCGATGATCGATTTGGATTATTTTAAACAAATCAATGATCAATATGGGCATCCGGTTGG
This sequence comes from Legionella sp. km772, assembly GCF_003989735.1. GTDB lineage: Bacteria > Pseudomonadota > Gammaproteobacteria > Legionellales > Legionellaceae > Legionella. The sequence continues at coordinate 1,599 of NZ_RZGQ01000283.1, forward strand.
CGATTTGGTGTTAAAAAAAATGGCGGATATGTTTTTATCACGAGTAAGAAAAACCGATTTTGTTGGTCGTTATGGCGGAGAAGAGTTTGCGATAATTTTTCCTAATACTACTCCAGAAATGGCATTAAAATTATGCCTAGAATTATGTAAAAAAGTAGCCAAAAACGATTTTTATATTGGTGGCTATGGTTTTAATATCACCCTAAGTATAGGAATAGCTCATTATCCGATTTTTAAAACTACGGAAGATTTAGTTGCGGCTGCCGATCGCGCGCTTTATAAAGCCAAAGTTAATGGTAGGAATCGAGTCGAAATTGAAGCGGCGAAATAAGGATAATTATGCTAAAAAATGAGGACTGGTTGCATCTGGCAAGACAACTAGATTGGGATTACTCCTATGTCAAGGAAGAGGAGGTTTTTCCAGAACAAATAAGTGGCAAGCCTTGGCTTTCTCATGAGGCTTGGTGTAAGTGGGATGAGCCTTACAAAACGACTTATAATCACTATGTTACCACCCAATCGGTCAAAGAAGAGAGTGTTCTTACTATAAAGGAAGTTCTGGGTAAATTAACTGATTTTGAACGGTTAAATGTCAGGGGCTTTTCATGACTAGAAATGAACCAATTATTGTTCAGCTGTTTTTTAATCAACAGTCGACAAAAGATTCGGTAAATTTAGGCTGTGAGGCTTATTCGCTCTAAATGGTTAATAAG
>NZ_RZGQ01000284.1 GCF_003989735.1 Legionella sp. km772
CTCCTGGCCTATGGACTTGTGGATAAGCCATTCTGAGAGTAAGGTGAATGAACTAACAAACCGGGAATAGCTCTTATTTTTCCTGAATTTTGTTCCAGATCCCCGGACCTAGCTAATTTTGACCTTAGGGGTAGAAATAGAGCTGCAACTACTAGATGCTAAGACTTATAATTTATGTGCAAAAGCAAAGGAAATTCTAGAACTAACACGCCATTTAGAAAAAATAAAGCCCGAATTTTATTTAAGTACTCTCGAAATAAATACTGAAAAATGTTATTCGGTTCAAGACATAGAAACGGATTTAAATGAGACCATAGCGAGCTTACACCAGAGCACTCAAGATTCTGGGGTATTGTTTGCAACTACCGGCTCTCACCCTTTTTCAAAATATTCAGACTGGGTAATTTCACTTAACCCCCGCTATAAAGAACTTATTGATAGGAACCAATGGTTAACGCGACGAATGAGCGTCTATGGCTTGCATGTCCATCTGGGTATGGCCAGTGGTGATGAATGTATCCGATTTAATAATTTTTTTATGTATTTTTTGCCTCATTTGTTAGCACTTTCTGCGAGCTCACCTTTTTGGCAGGGTATTGATACCGGACTTTCATCATGTAGGCCTACCACCTATGAGGCCTTGCCAACAGCAGGCCAACCTTATCCAGCCCGCAATTGGCAGGAGTTCGCCCAACTTTATCAAACGCTTAAATCGTGTGGGTCTATTAAATCAATGAAAGATTTATGGTGGGATTTAAGGCCTAGTCCTGCTTTTGGCACCTTAGAGTTACGTGTTTGCGATGGCGCTGCGACTCTTTCTGAAGCTTTAGGCTTAGTGGCATTCATCCATACACTCGCTCATTGGTTTAACGATAATGGTATGTGGCTCGAGACTGTTAATTATCCTAACTTTTGGCTCGCTCGAGAAAATAAATGGCGCGCGCTTCGTTATGGATTAGATGCTGAATTAGTAACCAATACCCAGGGTAAAACCAAGTTATTGCGCGAAGATCTTGCTGAGTGGTTTGTTAAATTAGCTCCTTATAGTAAGCAATTAGGGTATGAAACTTATTTTACTACCTTAAAAACAATAATGAGCCATGGAACAAGTTCTGAGCGCCAAAGGGCGGTCTTTGAACGTAGCCAGTGTGTGACTGAGGTTGTTAAACATAATGTGAGTGAATTTTATTTGCAAACCCCTCTCTATAATGGTGAGGTTGCTTGTTTATAAGAGGATAATTTTAGGAGCATCCGCTCAAGAGTTTAAGCAGTGTTGGGCCGAACGGCCCAACAATCCGAGGTAGTGCTTGAGCTTAATTGAGGGTAAAATTTTTCAACAATTGCTTTCTTAATAAAAACATAATGTTTATCTGCTAAAATGAGCTATTTTTATACTTCCCCCAATGACTATGGCTCGCGCTAAATTTTTTAAATCAAATCGGACACATGTAATCGAACTTTATTGTTACAGTGATCAATATCCAGAACAAGTGGATCATGAACTCATTTCTGGTGCGGATGCGGGCACTGTTTTGACCACACTATATGGTCAGGATGTGAGGTTCGTCTATGCGCCTGATGCGGAAAAATTTACTTTAATTTTGCACGAGGCTAAAAAAAGAGCCTCTACCCAAATGATCATCAATCTCTATGAACCCGATAATGTGAACTACTTATTATCCCGAGTCTCTCCTGGGGATTCTATACTTATTAACGCCCAAGGCGACACTGATGCCCAATTAATTGCAGGGTATGATGCTGAAGAATTGGTTGATATCCTGCTCAATGATTTGGAATTAAAAAAAAAACCTCTAAAAAATTTGGATCTAGATGCTTGCAGAATGGGAAGGGTTGTAAGCTACCGTAATGATTTAAAAAAACATTTAACCAATTTTCAAACCCTAACCACTTATACTGATTTATGCACGGTCTCAGGCGGTGAACTACCTTGCCGTATGTGGATAGGGGAAAGTGATGCGGGTGATTATTTTTATACCGAAGCTGAGCTAGATAAAAAAGGGAGCCGCATTACTGAATACACCGATAATTATGAAAGCTCATTAAAAAAAATTCGGCAAGCAAACTCGAACGAGCCAGAAGAAATTGATTTATTCAAGGATATTAAGATGGTAAACCCAAGCTGCTAACTTACTCATGTTACGCACGGTCAATTTTAAGCTGCCATATTTTTAAGCTCCTGCCAAGCAATCTGGTTCGCTCTAAGAATCAATTTGTACTTAATAGCAAAGTGATTTAAATGAGTT
>NZ_RZGQ01000285.1 GCF_003989735.1 Legionella sp. km772
AACTCATTTAAATCACTTTGCTATTAAGTACAAATTGATTCTTAGAGCGAACCAGATTGCTTGGCAGGAGCTTAAAAATATGGCAGCTTAAAATTGACCGTGCGTAACATGAGTAAAATAAGTAACTTAGGAGGTTTTGCAGCTATTTTTGCCAAACTTAACCTTGTTTTTTCGCCACCTGATAACACATCTACTAGCGCATAAACCTGTTCATTTTTACGAAATAGAAAATCATTTAAATGTCTGCGTATTTGTTGATGATTCCAGCTAGGTTGCACTTCTTGAATACAATCTAAAACAGAATTTCCTGGGGTTAGGTCGTGATAATGCTGATCTAAATAGCCAATTTCGCTGGATGGAGGAGTAATCCATAATCCTTGTTTATCAATCTTACTGTCGTTTTTTATCGCTTTTAGTAAGGTTGATTTCCCTGAACCGTTTTTACCGCAAAGGGCTAATCTACTCAAGCTAGAAATGTTTAAGTTAATATTGTCTACAATCAATGTCCTGCCATAAAAAAGCGAACCATTTTGAATTGTAACTAAAGACTTGGTAGTTGTATTTCCCGAAGCTAGAGCAAATTGAGGATTAATTTCCTCTTCAAAGCCTAACTCAATAATCCGTTCCAGCAATTCTTCTTTATGCTCCAAAAGAGCTTTTTTCTTTTTACCGGATGTTTCTTGTGCTCTTAAGGCTTTGGTTTGCGATACGATAGTAGGCCATTTAGCGCTTTTAAGTGACTTTTCTCCTTTAAGGCGTGAGTTTTTTGCTCTTTTTTGTTCCTGCATTAAGTCATCATGGGCCTGTTTTTTTTGTTTATTTAATTGTTCTAATTCCTGCTGTAAAACTTGTTGTTGGATAATATTTTGCCGTTGCAAGTTCTCAAAATAGCCATAAAAGCTGCTAATTTTCCTTTGCTTAATATGCCAAAATATATATTCACTTTGTTTTAACAAAGCTACATCGTGGGTCGCAATAATTAATGTGCCATGAAATTGCTCCAATAAACGAAAGAGGCTGCGTCTATTGTCTTTATCTAAATGATTGGTGGGCTCATCTAAAATAAGAATGTCAGGATGTTGTGCTAGTGCTTCAGTTAGGGCTTGGTTGAATAGCTCGGCACCACTTAACTGAGTTGTTTCTCTTATTTGCGGAACATAGGCAAGGTGAAGTCCTTCTTGATAACGCACAATGCCTTCGCTTGGATTAATTGCACGGCTAATTATTTTGAGCAGGCTGCTTTTACCACAGCCATTATCACCAATTAGGGCAATGCGTTCACCAAAAAATATTTTTGTATTAAAGGATTCGAAATAAATTTGATTTGAAAAATAAAGACTTAAATCAATAAGTTGAATAAGGCAGTTCATGCGGTTCTCTCTCAATAGTTGGGGCAAAAATGACGTACCCTTAAGGGGCTTATTGAGAAGTAATGCGCATCGGCGGTGAACCTCATTGATGAAAATTGTTTTTATTGTATACAGACATAAGGTGATTTTCAAGTCGTGCGGCTTTGATTTTGTTTCTTCATCGTTGATAAAATAGTTCTAGATTTCTTCCTGCACGTATAATACAATGCGGCCACAATTTGTTCACTATGACGATAGGATGTAAATTATGGCAGCTAAAGATAATAAAGAGATGAGCGCTTTTGCAAAAGCTAAACGGGATAGAGAAACTTTATTAGGTCAAGTGGAGCGATGTGAATCCTCTGCTAATTTAGCTAAGCTTCAGCAAAAGGAAAAAAACTTAGCTCCACCCCGCCAGACTCTTAAGCCTTCGCATGCGGCTATAATTGCCGGTCTAGATAATAAACTAGCTCAGAGCTTGGTGGTAAAAGCAAAGCTGTTAGTGGAAAAAGAAAAAGAAGCACAACTACAAGCATCATTAAAAAAGCTGCTTGATGATGAGAATGCCGCGAAGAATCAGCTCCCTAGCACTAACCCCACTGTCGCCAATCTTTCCGAAGTTCCTACCATTGATGTGAAGAAAGAAAAGCGTCTGGCTGGTGTTAGAGCGCAGCTTACAGTGATGAGCGAAAAAGCGAAATATTTTTCTGATGAATATAAGAAAACTAAAGCTCAACGCTATTTGGATGCGTACAATGCAGCACAAAATCTTATTAGTAACTCATGTTACGCACATAAACTTGTAGTTTGACTAAAAAGCATTAGAATTCCGCCCTTAATTTTAGGGAGGGAATTAAATGGATATGCTTGATCTTTATAGTGATTATTTGATTT
>NZ_RZGQ01000286.1 GCF_003989735.1 Legionella sp. km772
TTGATTTTTTTGATGCAGTGTAATAATTTCGCTTTTTGGTCATTCTATTCCCCTCTTATATTAGAAGAATAGCTCTTAAAAATACCTTTTTTTCGTCTAAAAATCCGCGCCTATATCAGTTACAAAGGGTTTAAAGCGTACCAACCATTTAATACATACTGGGCAGAGCATGGAATTTTATTACACAGTGAATTTAGAGACGGCAACGTCAATGCTGGTTTTGGTCAATTGCGTCTTCTGAAAGAGGCGATAGCATTGTTACCGCCCGATGTGAAACAGGTGAATCTACGCTCTGATAGCGCGGGCTATCAGGAGGATTTAATACGATATTGTGCGGAAGGTGACGATTCTCGATTTGGCGTTATTTCATTTGCCATTGCGGCACGTGTCAGTGCTGGGATTAAAAAGGAAGCCCTGTCTCGGGATGAAAAACATTGGCATCCCATTTACCAAGAAGATGCCGATGGTAACAAAATCAAAACAAATCAGGAGTGGGCTGATATTTGTTTTGTGCCCGAATGGGCAGTAAGAAGCAAAGCTAGTTATCGCTATTTAGCCATACGTGAAATGATGAAGCCATCGAAAACCAAACAGGATGATGAATTGGATTTACCGTTTCAAACGATTAAATTAAACGAAGTGAGGTATAAATTATTTTCTGTTGTCACGAATCGTGATATTGATGGCTCTGATTTGATTCAATGGCACCGTAAACGTTGTGGCAAGAGTGAGCATGTTCATAGCACACAAAAGGAAGGCTTGGCTGGTGGGCAGTTTCCATCGAATTTGTTTGGAGCAAATGCGGCGTGGTGGGCGATTATGGTGTTGTCTTTTAATCTGAATCGGTTGATGCAAATTGTGGCACTTCCAAAAGAGTTAAAAGAAAGCAAAATGAAGGCATTACGATTTCACGTCATACAACTGCCCGGGCAGGTTATTCATCATGCAAGGTCTGTGTTTGTTCGTGTTGAAGGCCATTGTTGTGAGCTGCTTCAGTTAATAAGATGGAAAATTGCCAAGGGGTGCAGTGGGGCTGAATTATATGCGCCTAATACAACATAGACCAGCGTTGCTAACGCGACCTATTTTAACCCCCAAACCCTTGCCCCTCTCCTCCACGATACGCGCGGACCGCGGGATGGATCGGTTTTGCCAGAAAGAGCAAATTTATTGATTGTTGCTCGAAGCCTGAGGATGAAAGTGACAAATATGCCCTAAGATTGACTCGTTTTTCTGATTTTTAGCTAAAATTGGCTGAATTGGGGGACCAATTCGCATTGGTTAATTTTTTGCCGATCAATTTAGGCAAATAATAATACTTCAAATCTGACTCTGTTTATTGTTGAGAGCCTGTGGTATATTTAACTTATATAAAATCTTGTATATTTAGTTAATGAAACCTATAATTTGGTTAGGCAGCAGTTACAATGACTTATTAGATTTTCCTAAAGAAGCGAGGCAATCTGCAGGATATAATCTGGATAAAATTCAAAGAGGTCAAGAACCAGCTGATTGGAAACCCATGACATCGATTGGGCAAGGTGTTAAAGAAATCAGGATTCATTGTGATAATGAATATCGCGTCATTTACTTAGCCCAGAAAGAAGAAAGCATATATGTGCTTCATTCCTTTGTGAAAAAAACGCAAAAAACAAGTAGCAAAGATCTTGAATTGGCTAAAAAACGGTTTAAACAAATACCCTAACGCAATTAGGGAGGAAACGATGATGAATCATACCACTACGGGCAGTATTTTTGATGATTTAGGATTTAGTGAATCTGAATCAGAAAATTTAAAAATTAGAGCAGCATTAATGCGAGCAATAGAGAAATATATTGCTGATAAAAAATTGACACAATCTCAAGCAGCAAAATTAATGCAAGTATCTCAACCACGAATCAGTGATTTGATTCGTGGTAAAATTCATCTTTTTACTATTGATATGCTCGTGAACATGCTGGCATGTACCCATGCATCCATTTCACTTGTTGTTAATGAACAAGTAGCTGCGTAAATGGGAGGCTATCAAAAGCCGTGGTGTCATTAATCGCTAAACCATGGTTTCGCCTTATCAGGAGCCCTAGTCGCGCATTGCCCATGCAAATTTTGGGATGGTTCAAATCTACTGAACACTTCCACCAAATTTTGTAGTCATTTTTGAGAGCAGTTATCGACCAACGAATTGGTTTATGATACATAGTTTATCGCTAAATAAAAATAAGGATCA
>NZ_RZGQ01000287.1 GCF_003989735.1 Legionella sp. km772
CAATTAACTAAAAATCAGATGAAAAGGCAATCTATTAAGCGGCTCAGAAAAAATGCTGGATGGGATGATTCTATTTTAACCACTATCTTATCTCAAAATTTTTCATGAGGTGACCCTGGGGTAAATCATCCATGCTTAAAAAATTTAATTAATATTTTAAGGAAATAGCCCACTATTTCTAAAGTAGTTTTTCCTTTTGCCGCCAACCAGAATAGAATAATATTGTACATGTTGTGCAATTAAAAAAAAGGAGCAACTCATGGACATTATTTTACAAGGCCAACACGAGGGGCAAGAGGCTTTAGAAAGCTTGGAAAAAGTATTAAATCTTTTTAAGGATCGTTACCATATCAACGGCTATCGTGAAATACATTTGACTGTCACCTTAGTCGATGATCATGGGGATGAGGTTGAGCTAATTGATAGTGAGACTAACCAACCTTACCGTATCTTTGAAGTTTTTCGCGCGGGCTATGAGTTTTCTGGCAGAAAGGGGATTCCTAAATTGCAATTGGTAGTAGATAATACTAAACAATAATAAGAACATAGGGATATTTCATGTTGCTGGCATTTTTAGCCATACTTCTTACTTTATTTTTAGTAATTGGTATCCATGAGGCTGGGCATGCTTTAGCTGCTCATTTGTTCCATATAAAAATCAAACGAATTGCCATTGGTTTTGGTAAACCTTTAGTTCAATGGCAGGGCCGCTCTGGGTGTGAATGGGTTTTAGGCCGCTGGTTTTTAGGAGGCTATGTCCAATTAAATAATACCCGTATTGCTCCGGTAAAACCCGAAGAAGAAGCAAGTTGCTTTGATAAAAAACCCATTTGGCAACGTATCATTGTTTTATTGGCTGGTGCCTGCGCCAATATCATAACGGCATGGTTAGCATTTATTTTGGTATTCTCTATAGGCATTCATTATCGAATACCTGAAATTGAAACAGTCCAAGCTAATAGTGTAGCAGCAAAAGCGGGAATAATGCCGCAAGAGCAATTTTTATCTATTGCGGGTAGGGATACCTTTTCTTGGCAAGACGTCGGACAAGAATTAATTGTTTCATGGGGCCAAAAAAATATTCCAGTCTCTTTAAAAACGAGCACTGGAGAAATAAAACAAACTACTTTGGATCTAAGCCAGATAGGATTTAATGAACAGGCGCGATCTTTATTGGCTAGTCTTGGCTTGGTTCCGAATGTAAAGGCAGCGCAACAACTCTTAAAAGCACCTTCCTTAGGGAATGCAATACAACAAGCAAATAATACAATTAGCCATTATGTTTATTTCTTCTTAATTATTTTAAAACAATTATTCACGGGGGTAATTCCTTTTTCAGTCTTATTAGGGCCTATAGGCTTATTTGCTACTTCTATTGCTTCTCTCAGCCAAGGCATTTTAGTTTTTTTGTATTTCATTGCCGGTTTAAGTGTTGCGGTAGCCTTTATTAACCTTTTTCCTATTCCTGGATTAGATGGAGGAGCTATTCTTTATACGCTTATTGAGAAAATTCGGGGTGAGCCTATATCAATAGCTTTAGAAATTTTGATTTATCGATTAATGATGGTTCTATTATTTTTAATCTTAGTACAACTGTTAAAAAACGATCTTGCGCTTTTTATCATGCGTCCCCATTAAGAGCGCTGAGCGCACTTCGGGCTGGCTGGAGGAAAATAAAGAGTATCATTTGCCTGATTTAATTAATGCAGCTCCGAGCGGCGTTTTAATAAGTCACCTACCTCTTCATCGCTGGTTTGATTAAAATTGGCATAATAAAAACCTACAGCACCAAAATCCTTAGGGCTATTTAGACACACTACTTCATCCGCCATTTTTTTTAATTCCTTGATCGCGCTTAAAGAGCCTACTGGGACTGCGACAATAATTTTTGCCGGTTTATTTTGTTGTAAGGCTATAATAGCCGCTTTCATGGTATAACCCGTAGCAATGCCATCATCAATCAATAAAATAGTTTTATTGCTTAGGGCTAAAAAATGATGATTCGTAGGGCGGTAGAGCTGCTCTCGCCGAATTAACTCCTGCTTTTCTTCCGCAATGACCTTATTTATCTCATTTTGGGGAATATGCAGCGAGTCAATCACTTGGTTATTTACTCATGTTACGCACATAAACTTGTAGTTTGACTAAAAAGCATTAGAATTCCGCCCTTAATTTTAGGGAGGGAATTAAATGGATATGCTTGATCTTTATAGTGATTATTTGAT
>NZ_RZGQ01000288.1 GCF_003989735.1 Legionella sp. km772
ATATGTTATTTAATATTGAAAAACTATTTCAAATTATGATACTTTGTTACTGATTGAAAATCAAAAAAATTCCTTCAATTTTTATTCCTCAAACTTGCCCCAAACATTACGCGACAGTGACGAAGAAAGCCATTAAACTCTACCGCCTTCTAACAAAGCCGAGTCAAAGCTCGGCTTTGCACATTTGTTGAGTGAACAGTTAGTAAATTTACGTTATAGTGTGCCATAGACTTATATACCACTCAGGCAACTATGGATGCTTTAGAAATTAACCAATTATCTAAAACCTATGCAAATGGGATTAAGGCTGTTAACAACATCGACCTCAAAGTAAAATCTGGGGATTTTTTCGCCCTCTTAGGTGCCAATGGCGCCGGTAAATCAACCACTATTGGACTTATTACCAGTCTAGTTAGCAAAAGTGCTGGGAGCATTAAAATTCACGGCTTTGATTTAGAGCGTCAAACGACAGAAGCCAAATCGTGCTTAGGCTTAGTCCCCCAAGAAATAAATTTAAGTATTTTTGAAACCGGCGAGCAAATTCTATTAAACCAAGCAGGATACTATGGCGTTCCTCGTCGCCATGCTCAATCAAGAGCTGATGATTTATTAAAGCGCTTAGGTTTATGGGAAAAAAGACACTCGATTGTCAGACATCTATCCGGTGGCATGAAAAGACGATTAATGATAGCACGCGCCTTAATTCACCAACCGCAAGTTTTAATTCTTGATGAGCCTACGGCTGGGGTGGATATTGAAATTAGACGAAGCATGTGGGAATTTTTAACCGAAACAAATGCCCAAGGGACCACCATTATTCTGACTACCCATTATTTGGAAGAGGCAGAACAACTATGTAAGAATATAGCCATAATTGATAAAGGAAGCATCATTAAAAACACCTCTATGAAAACCTTATTAAATAGCCTCACTCATCAAACCTTTATTTTTAACACGGAAAATACCCTAGACGTCTTGCCCGAAATGGAATTATTTAAAACGCAACTGATTGATGCCAATAGTTTTGAACTTCAAGTCAGCAATAAGCTTTCATTAAATGATATCTTTGCAGTTTTAAATCAGCACGGTATTAAAATACATAGTATGCGTAATAAAACCAATCGACTAGAAGAACTCTTTATGGATTTAATAAAAAATGGCCATTAAACAACAAACCATTGCAGTTTATACCTTAATAAGACGCGAATTAATTCGTATGTTCCGCATTTCAAGCCAAGTGTTTTTACCACCGGTCATCAGCACAACCCTCTATTTTTTAATATTTGGGAAATTAATTGGACCGCGAATAGGTACCATTCATGGTGTAGATTACACTCTGTTTATCGCTCCAGGTCTGATTATGATGGCGGTAATCGTAAACTCCTATGGGAATGTTTCATCCTCCTTATTTAGCACCCGTTTTCAAAAAAACATTGAAGAGATGCTGGTCAGCCCGATGCATTATAGTCTCTTACTTTTAGGCTATACCGTGGGTGGTATATTAAGAGGAGTCATTGTCGCTTTACTGGTATTTATCGTGGCTAGCTTCTTTTTGACTATTACCTTCGATCATTTACCACTCACCCTCCTCGTTGTAGTCCTCGTCTCCGCTGTTTTTGCTTTAGCAGGCTTTACCAATGCCATGCTTGCCCGCAATTTTGACGATATTATGCTAATCCCTACTTTTGTCTTAACCCCCCTAACTTATTTAGGAGGCGTCTTTTACAGTATTGAAATGCTGCCTGATTTTTGGCAAAAACTATCCTATTTTAATCCTATTTTTCATACCACCAATGCCTTAAGGCATGCCATGATTGGCGAAGAAAATGCCGAAATGGGCATGGCAATGAGTATTATTGGGCTCATGCTGCTGATATTAACCCTAATTAATCTGGTTCTTTTAAAGAAAGGTGTCGGCTTGCGGGAATAAGAGCTTTCCCTTTTCTTTCCCGGGCTCGCTCATTACGCCTAGTTAAGATTTTTTATTGGCTTTAGCGAAGCAAACCCGGCAAAGAGATAAGGGGGCCTTGCTTTTGATTACTTAGCCCAAGCATTTATTAGGGCTTTATTCACCAGAAAGATGGGCAGATAATAACTCATGTTACGCACGGTCAATTTTAAGCTGCCATATTTTTAAGCTCCTGCCAAGCAATCTGGTTCGCTCTAAGAATCAATTTGTACTTAATAGCAAAGTGATTTAAATGAG
>NZ_RZGQ01000289.1 GCF_003989735.1 Legionella sp. km772
GGAAAATCAAATAATCACTATAAAGATCAAGCATATCCATTTAATTCCCTCCCTAAAATTAAGGGCGGAATTCTAATGCTTTTTAGTCAAACTACAAGTTTATGTGCGTAACATGAGTAACCAATAGAACAAGAGCAAAACTAAGCTTTAAAAACCTTCTGCCAAAAAATCTTGAATCCATAACTTTAAGTATAAAAAAACAATGTCTAATAGTGCTTTACTTAAGAGTACATTTCAAACGAATAATAAAAAAACATGACTGCTTTAAATTTATTCTATAGAATATTTTTGGTTGATGTTTAACCATAATCATGTCAATATGAATTAATATTTTAGTCCAATAACTGTTTTTGAGCATACAGGATACTATGCAAACAAACAGTATTAAGTACCATTAATATTCGCCACCGGATTTAGACAAAGGAGTGACCATGCCGAATCAAAGCCAATCAACTGTTGTAGCTTTTCCTACAATTACTGAAGATCACACTGATTTAAAACCTGCTGTAGAGCGTTTAAATAAAATTAAACACTCACAAACCCAATTAGGAAAGATTCAAAAGGATTTAGAGGTCTTAATTGATGCAATGGCTCAAAATCCAAGCATGCTTTCACGTGCTGCTAATTACTGGGGAAAACTCCCTTTATGGCAAAAAATTGTAGCCGGTATTATTATTGCAGCTCCTCCGCTCATTATTGGTATTCTTGCCCAGCTGATTGTTTGTTTTGTGATTACAGCTTTTCTACTGGCAAGTTATATAGGCTCAAGTGTCGTCCTTGATGATCATTATACACATACTCAATACAGCACAAAAAATATTAAAACAGGTGTTACTAGTCTTGCAGAAGGTTTAGATTCAGTAACCCAAACCTTAGAACAGATAAGTCAAGACTTAGCCGATCAAGTTGCTTTATTTAGCAAAGTCAATGAGCAATTTGGTGGTAATGTAGAATCCCTAGCGCTACGCAACTTGGCCCTAAGTGAGGAAATTGAAAAACTTAAAGAAACAGAGAAAAAACTACATCGTACGCAAACTGAACTGGAAACAGCCTGTGCTGAACTAAAAAACTCAGTAAAAGAGCAAACAGCTCTCTTAGAGGAAACTCAAGCAGCGTTAAATAAAATAAGAATTGATTTCGCCAGGAATCAAAATGAATTAGAAGAAAAAAACAAACAACTCAGTGAACTACAGAAACAATTTAAAGTTGAGGTAACCCGTTATGAGCAAGTATTAGAAACGCTACAAACCGCAATAGCTGAATTAGCAGAGAATATCCTAAAAAGTCCAAAAGAACAGCAAGCTTTTTATGATAAAGTCCAGCAGTTCATCCAAACTAAAGATGCAAATTTCTTACAAATTTTTGAGCGCTTTAATAATGCTGAAAAAGAATTAACAGCCTTAAAAGAAAAATATAAAGGGCTGATTGATGAATATGAGCAACTAGTGGGGAAACAAGTAGGACATTTAGGCCATATAGAAAAAACCGCCGCCCTGCTAGATGCGCATGGCTTTTACGCCCCTCCCGGGACAAAGCAGGAAAGTACTGCTTTAAGTCAGGAGTTAAGAATGTAGGTCAGTTAACTAAGAGCATGAAGCTTTCCCTTAGTTAGTACAGAGAGCTAAAAAATTAGTTATTGCGAAGAAAGAAAGTGAAGCAACCCAGAAAAAAGTCTCGCAAAGCATCCTACTGGCTTGCTTCACCAAAGGCTCGCAATGACTGATAGCTCCTGTTTAAACACCTACCCCTCTATTACCCATCATCGTTTAGGGTGCTTTTTTTCCTCCTAGCTAAAAATTCAGTCTTGGCGAATGAGGCGAAGCAAACCACAATAAAGTCCTCACTAAAAAGAACAACAATGTTCTCTACCAAGACTCAGCAATGGGGGATTTTGTAAAATACTCATCAAGCCTCCGTCGGGTGCCCGGGCTAGTCATCTGGGGTAAATTATCATACGAAAACCAACCGCTTTGCTCAATTTCTGAAGAATAGACTGATTCTAAGGAAAAATTGCTAATGATATAAATAATTGGATAATCATTAACACCTAAATAACTCATGTTACGCACGGTCAATTTTAAGCTGCCATATTTTTAAGCTCCTGCCAAGCAATCTGGTTCGCTCTAAGAATCAATTTGTACTTAATAGCAAAGTGATTTAAATGAGTT
>NZ_RZGQ01000029.1 GCF_003989735.1 Legionella sp. km772
CTCTCCTGGCCTATGGACTTGTGGATAAGCCATTCTGAGAGTAAGGTGAATGAACTAACAAACCGGGAATAGCTCTTATTTTTCCTGAATTTTGTTCCAGATCCCCGGACCTAGCTAATAGTATCTGCACAGATTTTTTTCCACATGAGTTTCTAATTAAGGCGTAATTATCTGCTTTGAGAAGTTTTACTTTTTTACTATCGTTTAACGGGCTTAATAAAGTACGCAGAATATCGACATAGCCCTGTTGAGCTGCACTATTGATGATTTTATAATCATTGACTTTAATCACTGCTTCTAGCTCATTAGGGAATAGATAAGAGTGTAGTAATTTAAATGACTCTAAATGGCCCTGTTCAGCTGCGTGATAAATTGCTTGAGTGATAGCCTTTTTATAGAAAGTAAGCCCAAACCAAGGCCTAATAAAGTACTCATAGAGGAAGTTCATTAATTTTTCATTTATTGAATGGCCGGATGGCTTTATGGGCATGTATTGAAGTAAGTGCTTAATTGTGTCAACTTGGCCATAAAATGCCGCTGCCTGAAGGGCATGATTAAGGGCTTCATCATGTTCTGAGGTTGTGCCTAAGAAGGTTAGGAAATAGTGATATAGATTCCTAAAGCTTAAGAACATTCCCCAAGTGTTGGTTCTCTGTATGTCATATGGCTCGATATAAGCAAGTAAATGCTCAAGCACTTGGGTATGACCATTGGCTGCTGCAAGTTTAACCGCCTTGTAATTATCTGCCTTAGTCGCTGCCTTTTTTTGCTCCTTATTTCCTGGAAGTATTTCTAAATGCTGCGCCTTTCCTTGCTTGGATGCAATTTGAAAAAGAGTCAGAGAGATATCTTAATCGTTTACGAACCAGCGGTCTTCATTATTAAATAGTGGATATCCTAATACTTTAAGATCAGCGGGTTCTGTGTTAAGAAAAGATTGGAGAGTGATATAATCAATCATTTTAGCCTCAAATGGATTTATATTGTGCCAATTGTATCATAATTAAGTAGACAAAATTATATTTATTTTATAAAAATATACAAATATAACCACAAGTGATTATTAAATCAGTATATTTAAGAATAATCTGCGTTAAAAATAGCCTCGAAAGATCTGCGGCTAGTTTTAATATTCTGAAAAATATAATTAAGTTTTTTGTAAAAAGTCTAAAAACTTTGGCGCCAAGATGAAGTGATGAATATTGGTTATTTATAAAAATAGAATTGAAAGGGAAGTTTGATGCTAAAACCAGGTAAGTTAATGTTAATACTTTGTTCCATAGGAGTAGTAAATTCTTATGCAGAAGTACCCCGACAAGGGTCTAATAAGGAGTGCATATCATTACAATGTTCCACTAATTATTGGGAACTTGGCCTAACAGGGGAGTATCTGCAGTTACAATCCTCTTTGACGCATCCTTCGCTACCTACCTATCACAGCAATTTTGCTAGCGAATCTATATGGAATGGTGCTTTTATTATCGATGCCGCCTACCATTTCAATAATCATAATGATATCAAATTAAGTTGGCAACATTTTAGTGAAACTGATTCAACTTCGGGCACCCATATAAAAGAAACACATATAATCCCGCAGGAAAAAGATCCAATTTACACGGTTTATCCCAAAACTCAATTGGATGCAGTTGGTTTAGATTTAGGGCGCTTAGTTTATTTAGGCCCGACTTTTTCTCTTAAATTAAGAGGTGGTTTAAATTATGTCGCGCTCAAAGCTAAGAGAACTCAATATAATTATGGTCTTCTCCAAGACCTCAGTGATGAAGATGGCAATGAAACCATTCGATACGGCAACTGGTATACCGGCATATTGCAATCGCAATATGAAGGAGTAGGGCCTCAGATTAGCGGAGAAATTAGCAAAGACATGGGTCATGGCATTTCGGCTTTTGCGCATAGTGCTTTAGGACTACTTATAGGACAAAGTAAAGCACGCGCCGACACCAACCTTGCAGCTATTTCTTCTCAGAAATCCCAGACCAGAACTTTATTGCTGCAAGCAAATTACGTAAATCAAAATACTTATACCTCTAACAATGTAGTACCTAATTTTGATGCTAAGGTGGGTTTAAGTTATAAAATAGAACATTGCAACTCGGTAACCGAAATAATGGCTGGCTGGTCTATGCAATATTATTTTGATGCGTTTCTAAACCCCAATTATGGAATGAGTGAGCAAATTAATAATGGTCCCTTTTTTATTCCGGGTGAAACCCAACAGCCAGCTCCCAATCTCATCCAAATAGATCCGGTCTTAACTAATGCGACGCTTATGTCGTCCACCTTATATACCTATTTAGCGCTTAGCGGACCTTTTCTAAAAGTTCGATGGCAAGGCATTGTGTAGCTGGTACATGAAGGTTTAATTAGTCTGTTTAATCGCAGAGCATGCACAAAGAATAAAAATTTTTGTGCATGCTCCTTGCCTGTCAGTTAGAAAAACAATACCCATCAATCTTAAATGTTATTTATCTGTTTAAATAGTACTATAATTTAAATGGTTAAAACTTAAGCTACAAAGGTTGAGCCATGGTAAATTATAGGAGTTGGACTTTAGTAGGGTGCTTAACTGTTAGCTGCATGAGCACTGCAGCAGCCATGCGTTGTGGTGATAAGTTAGTCTATACGGGGGATGATCAATTCACTATTTTACAAAAGTGTGGCGAGCCCTTAGCAAAGCAAACATACGAAGAAGTGATACCACTTTATAATCAAGCGGGGTATCAAATAGGTACCACAAATAATGTTGTTGAACGCTGGATTTATCAGCGCTCCCCAGCTGATTTTCAATATACCTTAATTTTTGATGGAGGTATTTTGAAAGAAATCAATGCTAACCGTAATCCTTCATAACTTAAGGACTTTAAATGAAATTTTTAACAAGCTTTACCCTGATGATAGCGTCTATATTTGCTCATGCGGATGATTCCATCTCTATGACAGTCCCTAAAAATCAGCCGTCTTTTGTGGTCAATTTAGCAGCAAATCCTACTACTGGTTTTCAATGGTCTGTTGTACATTTTGATAAGGACTTACTCGCTTTAAGTTCTAGCGTGTATCAGCAACCTGATACCAAATTGATAGGAGCGGGAGGAAGAATGTTATTTACTTTCAGTTTAAATAAAGGTAAAGCCTATCCGCAAAGCACTGAGTTGACTTTTAAATATGCAAGACCATGGGAAAAAGATGGTTCTGCCACAGTCCAAAAAGTAACTGTAAAATTTGTCGACCAGGATAAAATAGAAAGTAAATAGAGTATAGGTCGAGTCTCAACTCGACCAAATGCAGCAAACTTATAGGCTACACCCAATAGTAGATTTTGCCTCTTCGGTGGACACTTTATCCCCCAGCGGAGGCACAAGGCAAGTGTCAACCAGAAGAGCTCCTTTTTCTGCGGGCTTGATGTCATGCTTTAAATTATATTTTTTATATATAGCGTGGATAAATGCTGCATAATGAGCACGGTCACTGACATCATCAAACATATAATTAGGGTGGCTTGAGCGTTCTAACTTTAAAAGATAGACAGGATTTTTCCCTTTATCTGCTAAAGCTTGGGCTATTCTTTCAGTGTTTTTGCAAGGTACAATATTATCAATTTTAGACGTAATGAATACCACCGGTGTACCTTCTGGAAACTCATTGATGCTGTTTAGAGGTGAGGGGCCCTGGGGATCATACCCAATATAACCTTTTCTTTTAAAAAAAGATAAGCCTGAATTAACAGCGGATTTAAGTCCTGACGCAAGGCGTGTCCCAAATGGTGATAGATAGTGAGACAAAATATTTTGAGTTGAATCAATGGCACCTTCTAACACCACCAATTTTACTTCTGGGTATTTTTCTTTAGCATAAGCACAAAAAGTTGCTGCAGTACCGCGAGAAACCCCCCATAAAATTAAATTCTTGCTTTTATTCTCTTCACTAAGCCAGGTGAGGTATTTTTCTCGGTGGCTTTGCATGTCCTCCTTCTGACCTACACTGATTTTGGAAAGCGTAGGAACGTGATAGGCTATGGACTCCTGCTGCGGGATAGGGCGAGTAAAATGAACTCCGTAATAGCAATTGGCACCCCATGTAATTGCTGAACTTATAATATTAATAGGATTAAGATAAGACCAATAGCTGGTAAAAACATTAAAACGAATATCGCCCACTTCAACACCAAGATGGGGTTTTTTTATCACATCAAGCGGTTTAAGCGATTTACATCCCTCACTCCACATGAGTTGGCCTGTGGTAGCCTTAATTTTTTGGTTACCAACATATTTTAATACTTGGGTTTGCGAGGTGCCAATTCCTTGAAAAAACAACGTGTCACATTCTTCACCTGGGCCATCCCATTTCTGTGTTTGCTCGTCTTTCATTTTGATCCCTCGCAAGTTATTTAGATAAAATTTAAGCCCCGTCCTGGTTCATTGTTATTTTTCTAAACGGCAAATATCTAGGTTCCCAGAATAACTCCGTGATAAGGGCTTTAAGATCTTTATCTTGATTCTTTTGAGCATGTCCGGAATTGATGGCACATTGTGCAACAGCAACGGCAATTGCTTTCGCAACAATCTGGGCATCATCTAAAGAAGGCAATAAAGGCAGTATGCTTTCCTTCTTGCTAGGGGCAAAAGTACACAAGGTTTCTGCTGCTGCCAAAATCATATCTTTAGTTAAGCGCGAAGCATTCACCGCTAAAACACCTAAACCTATTCCTGGGAATACGAGGGCGTTGTTACATTGGGCAATTTGTACCATACGATTTTGATACTCGACATCAGGAAAGCCTGTGCCGGTTGCAATCAAGGCTTTACCTTGAGTCCATTTTAAAATATCGCTGGGTTGTGCTTCACATTTCTCATCAGGATTGGATAAGGGGAATATAATTGGACGTTCACAATTGGCGGCCATATGTTCAATAATATCTTGAGAGAATGCGCCTGTTTGGGCGGAGCATCCAATGAGCACTGTTGGCTTAACATGGCGAATGGTATCAGTAAGAGAAGGCGCATTTGCATTGTTTATAGACCAAGTCATTGGCTCTTGAGGATCTCGTGCATAAGGTTTTTGTGCATGGGTAAGATCGTTTTGATTATTAAGCAAGAGGCCTTGGCGATCAATAAGCCAAAAACGTTTATATGCTTCTTCTTTTGTTAAGCCATTACGGACTAAAGCGTCAATAATCTGATCGCTAATACCAGTACCAGCAGACCCTGCTCCAAAGACTACAATGCGTTGATCTTCAAGCTTTGTGCCTGTTACATCACAAGCAGCTAATAAGGCAGAAAGTGTAACGGCTCCGGTACCTTGGATATCGTCATTAAAAGTACATAAGACATCTTGGTATTGATCAAGAATACGACGAGCATTACCACGACCAAAATCCTCCCAATGTAAAAAAGCATTGGGAAAATGTTTATGGATGGCAGTAACAAAGGTTTGGATAAAATCATCGTACGCTTCATTATTTATTCGTGGATGTCGGCATCCTAAATACATCGGATCATTAAGTAAATCCTGATTATTAGTACCTACATCTAAAAAAACGGGTAAGGTTCGAGTGGGGTCTATACCACCACATAAACTGTATACCATAAGTTTAGCGACCGGAATGTCCATTCCACCAATACCTTGATCACCAATCCCTAAGACTCCCTCACCATCAGTAACCACAATTAAATCAATGTTAGGATTGGAGCGATTATTGATAATTTCCTCAATCTGATTTTTATCTGAATGAGCAATGTATAAACCTCTTGGTTGGCGGTATTCGTGGCTAAAACGCTTTACTGCAGTACCTACAATAGGCGTATAAATAGTGGGTAGCATTTCCCCCACGTGTTTATTGAGTAATTTATAAAAAAGAATTTGGTTTTTATCATGCAGATTATTTAAATAAATATTTTGTTGTAAACGAGTAGTGTAGCCCGAATATTGCAAATAGGCGCGTTTGGTTTGTTCTTCTAGAGTTTCGACTCGATGAGGTAATTTTCCTAAAAGACAAAACTCTTTGCGTTCTTCATAGGTAAACGCCGTACCTTTATTTAGTTGAGGAGTGGTCAGTAAAGGTTTACCACTTAATGATGTTTCGATATACAATTCGCCGGTTTCTGGATCGCGATTCAATTTAAAATCAAGCATGGAAGGTTCCCATAGATAGCGTTACGTGCTGACTGGTGATAATATCGGCTTTTCCTAGTGTACATCAAGAGGTTAGGCATGAATAAGTACATAGTTTTAACTCTAGTAACCCTCGGATTGGTTGCTTGTGGGGCTAAAGATGAACAATATTACCGTTCTCATCCTAAAGAAATCCAAAAGGGCTTAGAAAGTTGCCCGGCCAAACAGCCAGAAGGTATGAGCTGTCAACAGTTACAGCAACTTGGCCAGCGCATGAATAATTTAGCGTTTCAATTGCAATCTAGTCCGCAAGGTTTTGGTGCTAAAATTTTAGCCTTACAAGAGTCACTTGCTAAGGAAGAGCAAGAGCTAAGCATTAAAGAATCCCCCGAGCTTAAGCAAGCAATAGCGCAAAAAAAACATACTTTAGCTGAATACATGGCTGTAGTGAAATGGTTAGAGTCGCCTGAGAGTTGATGATGAAAATCTTAGTGAGTAATGATGATGGGTTCTTTGCCCCCGGTATTCGAGCTTTAGTTCATGAATTAGCTACAATTGCTGACATAGAAGTGGTTGCACCTGACCGGAATAGGAGTGGCGCAAGCAATTCTTTAACACTGACTAGACCCTTAACTGTAAAAAAAATGGAAAACGGCTTTTATAGTGTGGAAGGAACACCCACTGATTGTGTGCATTTAGCAGTTACGGGCTTATTAGATACTGAATTTGATATGGTTGTTTCTGGAATTAATGATGGTGCTAATTTAGGTGATGATGTACTTTATTCTGGAACGGTTGCAGCTGCAATGGAAGGACGATACCTAGGTTTGCCGGCAATTGCCATTTCCATGGCAGGAGATCAAATTCATCATTATGAAACAGCCGCCTTCATTGCCAAACAATTGGTATTGCAGCTCAAGAGCCAGGGTTTACCTTCTCAAACTATTTTAAATGTTAATGTTCCCGATCTACCTTTGAATCAGTTAAAGGGGATGGAAGTTACCCGTTTGGGTACACGCCATTGTGCTGAACCTACTATTAAAGATCATGATCCTAGAGGTCGACCTATTTATTGGATAGGGCGTCCCGGTGTAGAAGCTGATTCAGGAATCGGCACCGATTTTTATGCGGTAAGCGCGGGAAAGGTATCTATTACCCCTTTGCATTTAGATATGACTAATTATAAAATATTTGATCAGTTGTCTGGTTGTTTAGAAGGCATAAACTTATCGTCTAATTGAGTATAAGTTTTAATTAATACGAGAAGTAGTATATGCATCAACTATTTAAAGGCTTTTTTTGCCTTACTCTTTTCATAATTATTGCCGGTTGCGGCTCAAGAAACGAGCTTGCTCCCGTTAGCGAATTAAGATCACAAGCCTTTTCTCGTTCACCTAACGTGCATATCGTACACCGTGGTGAAACTTTATATGCTATTGCCTTTGGCTATGATACCGATTTTAGACAGCTAGCTCGTTTGAATAATTTACGTCCACCATATAAGCTTAGAGTAGGACAAGTGCTTCATGTACGGCCTGGTCAAGCAAGAAAAATTATTTCTAAACCGCAATATGTGCCGCGTCGTACTTATTTAAGACCGCAAAAACCTCATAGACCAATAAAGACGCCGGTAATAACTACTTATACTTCTGGTGCTTGGTATTGGCCCTTACAAGGAAAAATAATTACTTCCTTTATTCCGAATCAAGGCAAAAAAGGCATAAATATTGCATCTCATAAAGGTGAGAAAGTTCATGCGGCTTCAAGTGGTGTAGTGGCTTATGCTGGAAGTGGATTAGCAGGGTATGGAAATTTAATTATTATCAAACATAATAATGAATTCTTAACTGCTTATGGTAATAACTCAAAAAATTTAGTTTCAGAAGGGCAACGGGTAAACGCGGGACAAGTTATAGCCGAAGTTGGGGTGATTGACCATAAATATTGGGGTGTTCATTTTGAAATCAGGAAAATGGGAATCCCAGTCAATCCATTGAATTATCTAAAAAAAGGTTGACGTATAACTTGTAGTTATTGCAAAAATAGTCTTAATTAAGAAATTACTTAATTAAGACTAAAACCATATAGGTGATACAATGCGCGATGATGATGAGCCAATTAAAGATAAAGAAAATGAAATCAAAGAGGATGATTGGTCTGAGGATGATGACAGTCTACTCTTAACCGATGATGATTTTATTGAGGAAGAAATTGAAAAGAGCGAGCTTGCCGAGATCCCTGAACTTGACGATGCCTCTTTAAATTACATCCATCATCACAAAAACATCTCCAAAGCTATGGATGCGACTCAGCTCTATTTAAGTGAAATAGGATTTTCTCCTTTACTGAGTGCCGAGGAAGAAGTGCATTATGCAACGCTTGCCTTAAAAGGGGATATTGCTGCGCGCAAAAAAATGATTGAGTCTAACTTAAGATTGGTAGTGAAAATTTCACGCCGTTACCTAAATCGCGGTTTACCTCTATTGGATTTGATTGAAGAGGGCAATTTAGGTTTAATGAAATCAGTTGAAAAATTTGATCCCAATCGCGGATTTAGGTTTTCCACCTATGCCACTTGGTGGATTCGCCAAACCATTGAACGGGCTATAATGAATCAAACAAGGACTATTCGTTTGCCCATTCATGTGGTTAAAGAGCTTAATGTTTATCTTCGGGCTGCAAGGCAACTCACCCAAAAGCTTGATCACGAGCCCTCACCAGAGGAAATTGCTGAAATGGTCGATAAACCTTTAGAGGATGTGCAAAAACTCTTAGGGTTAAATGATAAAGTCACTTCTGTTGATACTCCAATTGGCTACGATGAGAGCAAATCTCTATTAGACACTATTGCTGATGAAAATAGTGTTAATCCTGCTGAATTACTTACTAATGAAAACCTACGTCTTCACATAGAGTCGCTTTTAGATAAACTTACCGAAAATCAACAACAGGTGATTGCTCGACGTTTTGGTTTACGGGGCTTTGAAAAGGCTACTCTTGAGGATGTAGGTAAAGAAATTGATTTGACTCGAGAGCGGGTGCGGCAGATTCAAGTTGAAGCCTTAAAGACCTTAAGAAGTTTGTTAGAGAAGGTTGGTTTAACCCAGGAAGATCTTTTCTAAAGCTGCTATGTATTGATTCAATAAAGGCTGATTGGAATGATAGGCGCCAATCTGCTTTTATTGCTTCTAGTTAAACAAAACCTCTTTATTAACCTATTTTCCACTGAGCTACAGGGAGTTCCATATCCTGATTTTCCATGTACACAGCGAGCAAATTAGTAAAATCTCTCCCGTATCTTTGTACAAATTTTCGTTGCCATGTGGCGCCATTTTGTTTTAAAGTAATGCGGCTTTTAATAACACTCAAGTAATAATCAATCTCTTGTTTATCTATTTCTAATTGGGAAAGACCTAGCTCTGCTAGAGGTAGGAGCTCTTCAAGTAAATCCAACACTGTGATACTTTGTTCATTAGTCCAAGTTATACGCGCATCCAAACCATGCTGTGCTGCTGTATAAAAATTTTTCTTTGCTGTGGCAAAGGGAATTAAATGCTGTATTAATAGTGGTTGACAGGAAAAATAATTAACGAGGCCATAAAAAAAAGCCGCATTAGCTACCATATCCAATAAGGTTGGGCCCGCAGAGGGAATTCGATGCTCTATGCGTAAATGAGGTTTTTGGTTTTGAAAATCAAGAATCGGCCTATTCCAACGATGTACAACACTATTCAATTGTCTAAGATGTATCATTTCCTCGATAGATGCATCCCGCCAAACTTCTTCCAATAAACGAGGATAGTAGTTTAGATTTTGCTTATACAAGTCCCAAAAAGAATCTGTTAAATAACTATCGCCAAAAAGGCTAATATATTTAAGCCCAGGCGGATAGTGGCTAGCCCTCGCGAAGTTTTTGAATAAAAAAATTCTTGATTCATGGTAAATATCTTTACCATTGAAATAAGGGGAGTTGGCTGCTAAAGCCACCATAGGAGCAGATAGGACTTGTATCGTATTGTAAATATCAACAGAACGAGAAAAAGGTACTTTTAAATGTAATTGAAAAGCTGACATTAATCCTGAAATGCATAGAGGAAGCGCATTTTCAAGCGTTAATTTTTCATAGCCACTTAGTATAATAGAAAAATTATTTCCGTGGGCAGCGCTATAACTGTTATTGAGTAATTGATAACGGGGTTTTGGCGTTACATAGTTTCTTTTTTTATATAGATCAGTGTCGCCAGGTAGACTGCCAATCAAAATTAAATGGTGCTTATTTTGTTTTGCTCGGTGTGTGCACTCCCCCCAAATTTGCGTAATATGTTGGTGTAGCAAATTAAGGCAGTTTTTTGCTAAGGGGTAATGCTTAGTGTTGATTTCAAGTTGAGCTGCGCCACACTCTACAATCACTCTGGGATTTAAAACCTGTTTTACAAATTTAATATTCCCCGCTACGGGCTCATAAAGCTTATTCAATAGCAAAAACTCAATTTCTGAACCTAGTTCAAAGCCTTCATCATCAAAATATCTTTCCTGAAACCAAGTTTTTAATAATTCTGTCTCTTGGCGGACACGAAAATCAAATTCTTCACTCTGTAAGGGTAGTTGGGAGTCATCTATAGTGTGTTTCATTTACATTCCAAAAGTGCACAGTGAAGATTTAAACTGCAAATCCCTAAGGTGTAAGTAAATTTAGATATCACTATTTAGTTTAGTCTATGTAAACAAAATTTTAGGATGGGCAAAAAATATTTATGAAATTGGCGTTTAAAACGCCAAAATTTTAACGCTAGTTATTGGTTTTTGTTTCAAGAAAATAGGCTTTAAACCCTCCCCAGCACTTAATATAATTAGTTTGGAAACTTAGATGCCCCATCGCTGCTTGAGTAGCGAGCCATGGATCTTTAGTTTCAAACATAAAGGCTAGAGAATCATTAAACTGCGGCTTTAGCTCTTGACTGGCCGCTTTTTTATAAGAGTCATAATCCGGGCCATGGGGGGTCATGCAATTATGAATGCTTACGCCGCCTGGAGTGAAACCCTCTTTTTTTGCATCGTATACTCCTCGAATAAGCCCCATTAACTCATTCATATAGTTACGATGGAAATAGGGAGGTCTAAACGTATGTTCTGCAACCATCCAGCGTGGCGGAAAAATGACAAAATCAAGATTAGCAACCCCGGGAGTGTCACTTTCTGAAGTTAGGACGGTAAAAATGGAAGGATCCGGGTGATCAAAACTTACCGTATTTATGGTATTAAATAAACTAAGATCATAACGGTAAGGTGCATAGTTTCCATGCCACGCCACTACATTTAACGGCGAATGATCACAATGGGCAATCCATAGTTGGTGATGATTTTTGCAAATTATACGGCTGTTACGCAGCTCTTTTTCGTAGGCGGCACAGGGGTATTCAAAATGTCTGGGATTGGCTAAACCGTTGGCGCCAATAGCACCTAATGAGGGTAGTACAAATGGGTTTCCGCCATTTTCACCTAAGTAGCCTTTCGCTTCTTGGGAAACTAATTCTACTTTAAATTTTATTCCACGAGGAATCACTGCAATGGTTCCAACTGGCAAAGCAAGAAGCCCACATTCGGTATGCAGATTTAGCTCTCCTTCATAGGGAACGAATAAAAAATCGCCGTCATTATTTACAAAATAAGTATCAGTCATTGACTGATTGCAATGATAAAGATAGGCGTTATTTAAAGCGGTTCCAGCTAGGTGGAATAGGCTATGAATGAAATCTGCTTGGTCTTGCCTCTTATTGACAGGTGACCAGCGTAAGGCATTAGGAGAGTGCGGTTTATAGAAGGAATCATTGAGCACATGTTGATAGGGTTCATAGCTACCTTGCGCCACTGAGGGTAGTATACGGTAGAGCCAGCTCCTTAAATTATTAGATCGGGGGCGGGTAAAAGCAGTTCCGCTTAATTGTTCTGCATAAAGTCCAAACTTACATTGTTGGGGGGAGTTTTGATTAACAGGCATGGCCCCAGGGACTGCCTCAGTATGATGATAATTTCCAAATCCTTGTAAATACACCATTAATCTCCTTGAGATTGTTCAATCACGCTAGCATAGTCTAAATAACTGAAAAATGTCGAGTAGGAAAGGTCGTTTAGACGTTCTTTTTAATGAAAAGGCAAGGTATAATTTATTCAGTAATTAAAATGAATATAATTAAAGGTGAAGTAATGGCAGGTCACAGTAAGTGGGCAAATATTAAGTTCCGTAAAGGCGTTCAAGATGCAAAGCGTGGTAAAATATTTACTAAATTGATTCGAGAAATCACGGTGGCAGCTCGTATGGGCGGGGGGGATGAGTCATCTAATCCGCGCTTAAGAGACGCGGTTAAAAAGGCGCTCAACGC
This sequence comes from Legionella sp. km772, assembly GCF_003989735.1. Taxonomy (GTDB): domain Bacteria; phylum Pseudomonadota; class Gammaproteobacteria; order Legionellales; family Legionellaceae; genus Legionella. The sequence continues at coordinate 12,510 of NZ_RZGQ01000029.1, forward strand.
AAACATGAAACGTGATACTATTGATAATGCAGTCAAACGCGGAGTGGGGGGCTTAGATGGTGATACTATGGTGGCTATGCGCTATGAAGGCTATGGTCCTGGTGGTATTGCTGTTTTAGTTGATTGTCTATCTGATAATAAAAATCGCACTGTCTCGGATGTGCGCCATGCTTTTACCAAACATGGTGGAAATTTAGGAACCGATGGTTCCGTTGCCTACCTCTTTGTCAATCAAGGTGAAATTCTAATGTCACCTAATTTATCAGAAGAAAAAGTAATGGAAGTGGCTATTGATGCCGGTGCTTCAGACGTTACCTCGGAGGATGGACAAATAGAAGTTATTGCCCCTGTTGAATCTTATCATAGCGTGCTGAACGCTTTACAAGAGGCAGGTCTTGAGGTTGAAGAATCTCAGTTGACCATGCGGGCGAATCTCATGGTGGCTATTGATGATGAGAGTGCGCAGAGTTTAATAAAACTAATTGATATGCTTGAAGATTTAGATGATGTCCAAGAAGTATATACCAATGCACAATTTTCTGAACAACTTTTAGAATCAATGAACTAATGAGTATTATCTTAGGGATAGATCCAGGCTCACGGATAACAGGCTATGGCATCATTAAAGAATACAACCGTAAGCTTGAATACATCGATAGTGGTTGTATTCGTACAACTCCTGATGAAGGACTAAGTGAGCGTTTATTGCAAATTTATGATGGTGTTTGTCATTTAATGGATAAGTACTCCCCTGGTGAGGTGGCTATTGAGCAAGTATTTATGCATCAAAATCCTAGCTCAGCTTTGAAATTGGGTCATGCTCGGGGAGTCGCAATGGTGGCAGCAGCCTCTCATCGAGTAAAGGTGAGTGAATATTCACCGAGAGAAATTAAACAAACCGTCGTGGGTTATGGAGCCGCAGAAAAATCACAAGTAAGCCATATGGTCGTACAATTATTGTCTTTGAATAGCGCCCCGCAAAGCGATGCCGCTGATGCATTGGCCATAGCCATCTGCCACAGCCATATGCGCCATTCGCTAGTTACCGGCGGCGCGGGACAAAAAATAAAACTAAGGAGACGGTCTCGATGATTGGTTGGTTAAATGGGCAAATAGTAGATAAACATCAACCCGGAAAATTGGTTTTAGATGTCAATGGCGTTGGTTATGATATAGAAACCTCATTGAATACTTTTTTTCAATTGGAACATGCTAATAAAAACGTAGGATTACATATCCATACGGTAGTGCGAGAAGATGCTTTATTACTCTATGGTTTTCTTGATAAAGAGGAGCGTGCTTTATTTAGGGCCCTTATTAAGGTAAATGGCATTGGTCCCAAATCAGCAATTGCTATCCTTTCCAGTATTTCTCCTGCAGAATTCGTTCAATGCATACAACAAGAAAATGCATCATTACTGACCAAACTTCCTGGAATAGGAAAAAAAACGGCGGAGCGTTTAGTCGTGGAAATGCGTGATAGTTTGAAGCATTTCGCAGGAACCCATGGCCAGAATAACATTAGCCCCGCAGTTCCTATGCGTAGTCAAGATGAGGCGATTAGTGCCTTAGAGGCCTTAGGTTACAAATCGCAAGAGGCAAGTAAAGTAGTTAATAAAATTGACGACGGCCTTAAAACTTGTGAACAGCTAATTCGTGAGGCTTTGCAAATATTAGCGGCTAGATAAACCATTGCAAGAGAACAATTCGGCCTTATCTTGAAAGATTGATGGACAAGTGAAGCAGCTGCTTACTAAAGTATTTTAATTCTTTTATTTTTGTATAAATTACTATGCGCCAGAAGAAAATTCCTTCTGGCTAACTTGTCAGAGCCCTAATTCTTCATTGCTCTGATTTTGAAAGTCCAACCACTAAGCAAAATCGGTGTGCTCAACATCATCATTAATTTCTTCATTGATAATCGTTAATATTTGCTCTTCTAAAGCTTTAGCTTTACTAATGGGTTTATTTACCCCATTAATAATGATGGAAAATATAAGAGGACGCCCATTGGGATTAATGAGATAACCTGATAAGGCAGATATATCATGCATGCTGCCCGTTTTTGCATACACGATTTTTTCTAAAGCGGTCTTTTTCATCCTGTCTCTTAAACTACCTGAAACCCCTGATTGCGGTAGGGAGCTAAAAAAAGTAGGAAATATTTTTTTATCACGGTAAATAGTACCGAGTAAAATAGTAATTTGTTCAGCAGTCGCTAAGTTATAACGGGTACCAACACCGTCGGCTAATTCGATTTGATTGAAATCCACCCGCGTATTTTTAGATAAAATATCCTTCACAGCAAACATGGCTTGCTTATTAGTAGCCTCATTAGTGAGAGCATAGGCGAGCTGCTTGGTAAGATTATCAGCGTAAAGATTATCTGATTCTTTCAGCATATGATTAACTAGTTTAGATAGGGGGTCGGAATGTAATTGGGCAAGTAGCTCCGCATCCTTGGGTGTTTTCTCATTAATTATTTGTCCGTTAAACTGGATACCATTTTGTTTTAAAGTTTGTTTTAAGGATTGCTTTGCTAAAAGTTCAGGATCGGTAATTGCTAATTCAAGACTTTTAGGATTCTTCGTTTGTGCGACACAACCATATAGCCTTAAGGTATTATTCGGCTTTATTTCCACATTTAAACTACAGTGTTGTTTTTCAACTTCTTTACTTACCGTAATTACGTCATTAATTACTGTTATTTTTTGACTATTCTTTTTAGCTTGAATAGTGACTGGCTTCCCTAAGTCTTTAGCCGTAATTAACTCATAATGAGTCGCATTCTCGTTTAAAATAATTGCGGTATCCGGTGCTGCGTAATACCAACCCAAATCATCATAAGAAACACCGCTTGGGTAATAGGGTGGTTTAAATAAAGAAGTGTCTAGAACAATTGAACCGTTAATTTTTTTAATGTTATGAGTTTTTAAATATTGTATAAGTAAAGAATTTAAATTATCCACCGTTAAGGAGGGTGAACCACCAAAGTGAATATAATAGTTTTGCTTTTTCTGTAGCAGTTGCGTTTCAAAATAATGATCCGGCTTCCAGTAATAAAGTGCTGCCGCGGCGGTAAATAGCTTCATATTACTTGCTGGAGCTAACAATTTATTGGCGTTCCTGCTAAAAATAAGTTGTCCATTTTTAGCATCTTTAATCAAAATGCTTACTGTGGCATTAGGTAGTTCTTTATTAACTGCAATATCAATCTTACTTGATAACGAGTCAGCATGAAGTGTCTGGCCAACTAAGAACAAGCCAAGGCTTATACAAGATAAAAAGCGCACTGCTTAATTCCTTAATCATAAATGAATTAAAACCATTATCTAGCATGGAGAATAACTTGGCAAATTTAAAACAGTCTAATTATTGATTTAGTACTATTTATTAATGTCATTATTTTAATAATTCGCAATGAAATTAATTATTTGCAATATTTGTTGAGCAATCAGTCAAATTATAGTTGCAATATTATTTCGAGGTTGATATAAAAAATAAGATGTCTCAAGTTTATGGATAACCACTATAACCATAGTTGTAGTGCGCACTTGAAGGGAGATAGACATGCCAGAATTTACTGAGTTTCAGCTAAACGCTAGAAAATTATCTGAAAGAATATCTGGTCTTTTAAAAAAGTCCTCTAAAAGTGCCTTGGGATGCATGACTTTTTTCCAACCTTTGTCTATTGATGCCGAAGGAGTAAATGATGTGCAAACTATTAGTCTTGTGGCTGAGAGTTTAGATGAAAAGAATGATTTACCGTTAAGATACTACTTACAAGAGCCTAAGGCTCATTCCGTTTTATCTTCTCAAGAGTTTAAGGATTTTAAAACAAAGGCGTTAACAGGATGTTATATAGTGAAATGGCGTAAATACAACTCAGAAAGTAGTTTTAATAATAAATCCTTACTTGATTTTTTTCGCAAAGATTTGAATGTAAAGGGACTCGGAGATTTGGAAGCAGATTACATCGACTCTTGTTTAGTCGCCTTTAGTGATTTTTGTGGTTTTGTTTTTAAGAATAAAGCGAGTAGTACTTACTCTGGTTTAAATGAGCAGTTAAAAGGCTCAATCCAATTAGAAATTCATAATGCCCGTTTCCCCACAACAACTGCATCATCTTTACTATATGAAGCTGTGAATACTGGAATGCAGGCTCTAGGGATAAAATTTTAAGTTTAGCGGTCAGATAGGAGGGACTATGACATTTACACCACCAAATTTAGCAACATTATGGGAAAGAATAAATCGCTTAGATGAAGATTTGAATACTCATTTAGGGCGTTATAAAATACCGCTTAGTTCAAGTGACGAACAACCTACACCAACTACCTTACTCACTCTCATCGCTCGAACTAATTTATTAGAAACCTCCTGTGACTCAGATAGAACTACTCAGAAAGAAGTCATTGCTAAATTAGTCAATGAATTACGAGTTATATTGCTTGAGGGCAATGTAATAAAATGCCAGCAAGCAACCCAAATTTTATTAGGTGCTTTATTGCATCGCTATTTTCGGTTGATTAATGAATATAAGACCTATAATGAGGCAGCTAAAGTTCCTTTATTTGGATGGAGTGTTTATAGTTGGGATGTTAAAGACAGTAAATTATTTCAAGGGATTAGAAAGGTACTTCAACTTCCTGACCTATTAAAAACTGAAAAAACCTCTGCTGTTCTTGCAGAAGATTTAAAGAAGCTTGATGTAACAACTATCGTCACTGCCTTAGAGTGCTTTCAACAATATACTTATAAGAATGATCATTATAAAGAATTCCCTCATTTGAACCAACCTAATTTCAAACCTCAATTAGAAGAGATTATTGCGGTTCATAAATCCAGAGGCGCAACTATTTTAAAACAATATAAAGCAATCAGTTTTTTACAATCCTTTGTAAAAAAATTAAGTGATGAGCATGAAAAGTTGAAATTAGAGTTGGATAAATGGCTTAAAATTTTAAAAAAAGATCATGCCAATCTAAGTGCGGTTAGTATTGAAACGATTGAGGGACATATTAGCGCTCATATCCCAGACCCCTTTAAAGAAAAAACTATTGATTTACTTTATACGCCTTTTGTAAAGGATGAACTCCCGAGCTTAGATCCTGAGCAGTTGATTGCACAACTTAGAAGCTGCAACTCTAAATCCGCTTCTTATCTACTTACTGGGGTTTGTTCTTTAATACTTGAAGCAGAAGCAACCGGAAAAGATTTAAAACAAAGAATTTATAAAGCTTTGGGGATTGCTGATGAGGTAGAAAAATTAAGTTGTTTAGATAAAAAATACGCTCTAACTCTTCTAATCGATTATAATAAAACATTAGGAGAAAAGGATAAGCTGGATTTAGATGTGGAGTTTTTTGGTGATTTTGCGCAATACGAAACTCAATTATCTCAACTAGAGTCGCGCTTAATTGAGCGGCAAAAAGAACTCGAAGAAGAAGCCAGTGTAGTTTCGGCTACTATGTGAGTTGTCAACGTTCTATTAGGTTGGGCCTGTAGGCTCAACAATCTAAAATTATTTTTCTTAAGTTTTCCTGCGGTATTTCATTTTTCATAAAATATAAAAGAAACTCTCGTCATTGCGACGCGAGGCAACCCCTGAGTTCTAAACAACCATTATCCTGGGTTGCTTCCCTAAGGGGGCAATGACGCGTTTTTCTTAAATATGAGTTGTTTTATCTCGTTCTTTCAAGCAATTTAATACTTCGTAAAAATTTAATTCCGCTGCTTTTAATAAAACTAATAAGTGATAAATTAAATCGGCAGTTTCATTCATAATTTCTTCCTGATCCCCATTCATTACGGCAATAACCGTTTCAACGGCTTCTTCTCCGAGTTTTTGGGCGCAACGTTTAACCCCTGAGTCTAATAATTGTGCGGTGTAACTATTTTCATCGGGATTTTCTGCGCGCTCATTAATCACTGTCATTAATTCATCGATAAAACCTAAGCTACTATTCAGATGGGGCTGATAACAGCTAACATAGCCTTTATGGCAGGCAGGGCCTTTAGGAATCACTTGCACTAAAAGGCTATCATTATCACAATCTGCACTGATTTGGTGTAGGGCCATGCTATTACCAGAGCTTTCTCCTTTTCGCCATAATCTTTGTCGAGTACGGCTGTATAAGGTGAGTTGCCCACTAGTAATGGTGGCGATCAATGCTTCTCTATTCATATAGCCAAGCATCAGTACTTGGCCATTGTCGGCATTTTGGATAATAGCGGGTAACAATCCCTCCATTTTTTGCCAATCCAGTGAGTTAATTTCAATATCGCTCATAATCGCACCTCTATATTTAACGCCCTAAGCGTTGATTTAACTTCATAAATAGTAAGTATTTTGTCATGAAAAACGCTGGCTGCCAAAGCTCCGCTGACGGAGGTTTTTAAAAATACTTGCGAAAAATCGCTAAGCCTTCCCGCACCACCAGACGCAATTAAGGGCACCTGACATAAAGAGCTTATCTCTTGTAATTGCATGAGATCATAACCTGAGCGTCTGCCATCAGCCTGCATACAATTAAGGACAATTTCTCCCGCACCCCGCTCTTGTACTTCATTTATCCAATCACGTGTTTTTCTTTTAGCATTTTTGCTGGTTTTTTCATTGCCTGTATATTGATATACATAGTAATCATCAATTGACCATTGACTGTCAATACCTACAACTACGCATTGTTTGCCAAAATTATCAGCTAACTCATTGATTAAGCTTGGTCTTTCTAAGGCTGGACTATTAATAGAAATTTTATCTGCACCTGCATGCAAAATAGCTTTAGCTTGCTCAAAAGAGCGGATACCACCTGCAACCGTAAACGGAATGTGTAAGACTTTGGCTACTCCACTAATCCATTGCGGGCTAACGGCCCGTTGTTCACAACTGGCAGTAATATCATAAAAGACAAGCTCATCAGCTCCTGAATTAGAATAGAGTTCAGCTAAAGGAAGAATCTCTCCGATAACACGGTGATTGCGAAAACCCATACCTTTGACCACCTGATTATCGCGCACGTCGAGGCAGGGAATAATTCGTTTAGTTAGCATGAGCACCTCCTTAAATTAATCAAGCAGCGTAGTTACGTAGACATTGGGCTAAGTCCACCTGACCTTTGTAAAGGCTAAGTCCTAAGATAGCGGCTGCCACCCCTAATTTAGCCAATTTCTTTATATCCTCTTCATGCCGAATGCCACCAGAAGCTTGCCATTCCATTTCTGGAAAGCGATCAAGTGCTTCCTCGTATAAGGCAAAGTTAGGCCCCTTCATCATTCCATCACAAGCAATATCCGTGCATAAGATAGTTTTTATACCTAAGGCTTGATAAGCGGCGGTAATTTCCCATAAATTATTGCTACTAGAATGCTGCCAACCATGAATAGCGGGTATGGGTAAGGCATCTTTTATATTAACGTCTAAGGCAAGGATTATATTTTCGGGACTCAGACTAATAATTAATTCCTTAGTTAACTGCGGATTAGTTAGGGCAATACTTCCTAAAACGATTTTTTTTATCCCTGCTGCCAAGCAGCGTTCTGCTTGCACTTGGGAGCGAATCCCTCCACCGGCTTGGATCTCAAGGCCATAAGTCAGCATTTCTTTAATTAAACTTAGGTGTTGCATTACTCCTGTACGCGCACCATCTAAATCTACAATATGAACCCTTTGGGCTCCTGCTTGTTGGAAGGAGCACATTCGTTCTAAAGGGGAAACAGAAAATTGGGTTTGTTGATTAAATTGTCCTTGTTTAAGTCGTACACAGGCACCATTTTGTAAATCAATAGCGGGGATAATTAGCATAAACTTGGCTCCATCGAGAGAAAATTATATAAAAGTTTTAATCCTAGATTGGCTGATTTCTCTGGATGAAACTGCATACCAAAAAAATTATCTTTATTAATAATGGCTGAGAACGTCTCCTTGTAATGGCATTGTGCGGTCGTATAAGGACTGCTTTTTAATGCAAAACTATGGACAAAGTAGGCATATTCTTCCTTATAAAGCTCCTCTTTTAAGGGCGAGCTTTTAGTCCAATGTAGTTTATTCCAACCCATGTGGGGTACAGGGTAGCCTTCTTGGACTTGTAATTGCTCCGCTATCCCAGGGATTAGGCCAAGGCAGCTTACGTCTCCTTCTTCGCTGGCCTCTAAGAGTAATTGCATGCCTAGACAAATGCCTAACACGGGTTGGTTTAATGAACGAATAACATCGACTAGACCATAGTTTTTTAAAGCGCTCATACCATAAGAGGCAGTGCCTACTCCGGGTAAAATGACATGGCTGGCATTAAAAATTTCTAGTTCATCATGAGTTAAAATGACTTCAAAACCTAAACTAGTTATGGCATTACTTAATGAGCTTAGGTTAGTACCACTCACATCGATAATAGCAATCATAAGCTTCCTTTTGTTGATGGAAGATAATCATCCGAGCGTTTACAAGCTTGACGTAAGGCTCGGCCTAAGGCTTTAAAACAGGCCTCAATCATATGATGGTGATTGTTACCGGTTACGCTTAGGTGAATGCTGGCACTAAGTGAGTTAGCCAAAGAATTAAAAAAATGAGGAACCATTTCGGTCGCCATTCCACCTACAAATTCGCGAGTGAAAGCCCCGGTGAATTGACAAAAGCTGCGTCCACTTAAATCGAGAGCGATCGTGGCTAAGGATTCATCCATGGGTAAAGTAAAACCATAGCGGTTAATGCCTCGCTTATCTCCTAAAGCCAATTTTAAAGCCTCCCCTAAAGCAAGGGCTACATCTTCCACTAAATGGTGATCGTCTACTTCTATATCCCCCTTAGCATCAAGTTTTAAATCAAAGCCTGCATGCTTAGCTACTTGTTCGAGCATATGGTCAAAGAACGCTAGGGGGGTCTTTATTGTACTGTGCTGATCACAATCTAAGTTAAGCTCAAGGGTAATATCAGTTTCTTTGGTTACTCTAACCACCCGGGTACTGCGCAGCTTTTTCAGTATTGCTTGAACAATATCTGCCCAAGTATGAACAGGGGAAATGGGGACAAACTGTACACCCAAATTACTTGCCAGTTCCTTATCTGTTTCTCGATCACCTATTACCCAGGAGTAGTTTTTATCAACAACATTCTCCTTCATGAATTGATCTAATAAGCCGGTTTTAGGTTTGCGGCAACTGCAATTATTCTCAGGAAGGTGAGGGCAGATAAAAATGGGATTGAATTCAATCCCTTGTGAAGCGAAGAGCTCAATAATAAATTCATGGCAACGACGAAATTGAGGTTCAGGGAAAGAGCTTGTTCCTATCCCATTTTGATTACTTACCATCACCAATTGAAACCCTGCCTTTTTTAATTGTAAAAGGCTGGGGATAACGTTGGGAACTAATTTAATTTTTTCGAGACTATCTACTTGAAAGTCATAAGGCTCTTCAACTAAGGTTCCATCACGGTCAATAAATAATATTCTTTGCATCATTTTAAATCCTAACGGTTAATTCATTAAACGAAGTCATCGCTTTTATAAGATGAGAGTTCTGCTCTGCACTTCCTATGGTGATGCGAAGATGTTGATGTAATAAAGAATTGGCTGAAAATTGCCGTATAGTAATGTTATTAGTAGCTAAATATTCTGCTAGCGTCTGCGCATAAGTAGTTTTCAATAAGAGAAAATTAGTTTCTGAGGGATAAATTTTTTCAATCCAGGTTATTCTCCCTAATTCGAAAAGGAGTTTCTCGCGTTCCTTTTTAATTTTTTGAAGGGCCATAATGAACCACTGCTTATTGCGCAAGGCTTGTTGCGCTATGCTTATAGTAGAGCTTGGAATGGTGTAAGGGGCCATAATTTGATTAAGGGCGTTAATAATTGCCGCCTGGCTAATAACGGCACCTAAACGGATTCCTGCTAAACCAAAAGCTTTAGATAGGGTGCGCAGGATAACTAGATTATCGAACTGCTTAATTAAGATCGTGGCACTTTGTCTTTCTGTAAATTCAATATAGGCCTCATCAACGACGATGACGGAGCGATTACGATAATGAGTACAAAGAGAGGCAATGAATTTGAGATCTACTAAAGTTCCCGTTGGATTATTGGGATTGCATAACATAATGAGCTTGCAATTAGGGCGCCAGTTCTTGTGAATTTGCTTAAGGGATAAGGTGAAGCTATCTTGGTTTAAAGGGCATTCTAATAGTTCTGCTTGCTGCAAGCGAACATAGAAAGCATACATTGAAAAGGTAGGAGGGCAATATAAAAAGGCATCTTTACCTGCTACTAAAAACAAGCGGGTCAATAAATCTATCCCATCATCACTACCGCGGGTTAAAGTAAGTTCATTTTTTTCAATATCATAATATTCTGCTAATTGTTGTTTAAGCTCGTTTTGCTGCTCATTACTTGGATAGCAATTATAAGAAGAGCGCTCGATTGGCGACCAGGGCAACTCATTAGCATGCATGCGGTATTTTCCTTCTTCGCCATGGTTATAAATAGGGGTATTGCGCAATTCAGGTCTTATTAAATTCAGTACAGACATCTTAATTCTCCACTTCTTTTAGTCTGCACTCTACTGCTTTGGCGTGCCCCTCTAAGCCTTCTATTTTTGCAAGTGAAACTGCAGCGGGCCCTAAGGTTTTAATTCCCTCTTCATTAATTCTCTGGATGGTAGAACGGGTTAGAAAATCTAAGGTATTTAAACCGTTGTAAGCTTTTGCAAAGCCGTTGGTTGGTAGGACATGGTTACTTCCAGTAATATAATCGCCTAAAGTCTCTGCAGCCCAAGGGCCAATAAATACCGTACCTGCTGCATTTATTTTATCCACCCAGGTTTCTGCATCTAGCCTATTCAGAATTAAGTGCTCAGGGGCATAAGAGTTAATTATCCTTAGTTGTTCCTCTAAATTAGGACAAATTATAATTCTGCTTTGACTTAATGCAGCTTGAGCAATCGTCTGACGAGACAAGCCAGGCAATTGACGTTGTAATTCTTGATTTACTTGCCGTGCAATTTCAGCATCATCGCAAAGTAAGATAACTTGAGAGTCGGGACCATGTTCGGCTTGCGCTAATAAATCAGCCGCTATAAAACTAGGATTCGCCTTTTTATCAGCACTAATCATCACTTCAGAGGGGCCGGCTGGCCAGGGGCTTTTCATGACTAGAAATGAACCAATTATTGTTCAGCTGTTTTTTAATCAACAGTCGACAAAAGATTCGGTAAATTTAGGCTGTGAGGCTTATTCGCTCTAAATGGTTAATAAGC
>NZ_RZGQ01000290.1 GCF_003989735.1 Legionella sp. km772
CTCTCCTGGCCTATGGACTTGTGGATAAGCCATTCTGAGAGTAAGGTGAATGAACTAACAAACCGGGAATAGCTCTTATTTTTCCTGAATTTTGTTCCAGATCCCCGGACCTAGCTAAATAGAATTCCTAAAAATGGTTAAAAAATTGGGTATTTTTACGGAATTATTTTTTCTCCTTTACTCAGTACACTGAATGCGCAGGATGTCTTTGTCAAAAAATCGATTACTTATTTACAAGGAGTTTTTATGAGGCGAGTAATATTTTTAGCATCTAGTGTACTCTTTTCTTCGGGTATTGGGGCTGCGCAATGGCAGGCAATTGATAGCAATAACTTCACAACTTATTTGCAGCCGGAAAAAGGGGGCTTTAAGCTTGGAGATAAGAACCAATTTAAATTAGAGAAAAAAATTGTTCTGTCCAATGGCGTCATTAAAAATAAATTTGTCCAATATTATCAAGGTATCCCGGTTTTTTCCTCCCAACTTAGCAGTACGGGCCTTAACAATGAAAATGTTTGGGGACGATTTTTAGCCGAGGTCGAGCAAGATTTGCCTAATATTAAGCCTACACTTAGCGCACAAGATGCCATTAGTTTAGCCAAGAGAGCCAAAACAATTAAGGCTTCCACTGGCGGAGAACAGGCAAACTTATACGTCATTTATGATAAAGCAACGAAACAAGCTAAGTTAATTTATTTGGTTTCGTTTATGCTGTATGAGGCTAACCCAAAACGGCCTTATTTTATCATCGATGCCCATTCGCAAAAAATAATTGACCAGTGGGATGGCTTAACGACTCGTGATGCCCAAGGCCCTGGCGGTAATGCCAAGACAGGAGCCTATTATTACGGGCGAGACTTTAGCCCATTGCAAGTAAGTGATAGCTGCGAAATGAAGACTGATAGGGTTGAAACTTATAATCTTAATGGCAGAACCAGCGGTGAGGTTTTATTTAAGTTTACTTGCCCGGAAAATACCTATAAGGCAATTAATGGTGCTTATTCTCCTTTAAATGATGCTCATTATTTCGGTAATATCGTGTTTGAGATGTATAAAAATTGGTATAACATCAGCCCTTTAACCACCAAACTTAAATTAAGAGTCCATTACGGTCAGAATTACGAAAATGCCTTTTGGGATGGGCAACAAATGACCTTTGGTGATGGCGGGAATTCTTTATATCCACTGACTAGTTTAGATGTAGTGGCCCATGAGGTAAGCCATGGCGTAACGGAACAAAATTCTAATTTAAATTATCAATATCAATCAGGTGCTATTAATGAGGCCTTTTCTGATATGGCTGGTGAAGTTGCTGAATATTATATGCAACATCAGCTGGGTAAAGAAAATGATTGGATGGTTGGTGCATCCATTCTAAAAGGTGGTGTAAATAATGCCATGCGTTATTTTGATAGGCCAAGCAAAGATGGTCGGTCGATTGAGAGTGCTAAAGATTATAATGATTCTTTAGACGTGCACTATACTTCTGGGGTCTATAATAAAGCCTTTTATACTCTAGCAACTAAAAATAATTGGGGTATTAGAAAAGCTTTTGAAGTGTTTCTAGTTGCAAACCAAGTGTATTGGACTGCTGATGCGAGCTTTGATTCTGCTGCTTGTGGGGTCGTAAAAGCTGCCAATGATTTAAATTATGAAACCAATGATGTTATCGCTAGTTTTAATGCGGTTAGCGTCAATGGCAATTGCATTAATCCTGACCCTAATCCAGACCCAGATCCTAAGGAGATTGAGCTCAAAAATGGTCAAATTATTAGTCCGTTGGCAATAACTCCTAATTCAGAGCGCCGCTTTATGATAAAGGTACCTAGTCTTCCTAGCTATCCTTATACTTATAAGTATCTGATTGTTCGCTTATTTAATGATGCTGGAACTACTAAAAATATAAGTGAATTATTTGTGCGTTATGATAATGAGAGCATTGTCAAACAAACCTTGGTAAGAACGGTAGGCAAAGAAGAGTTTTTCTATTTGCAACTTCCTTCTGCAGGTTATTACCATCTTTTAATTACTCATGTTACGCACATAAACTTGTAGTTTGACTAAAAAGCATTAGAATTCCGCCCTTAATTTTAGGGAGGGAATTAAATGGATATGCTTGATCTTTATAGTGATTATTTGAT
>NZ_RZGQ01000291.1 GCF_003989735.1 Legionella sp. km772
ATGATCCTTATTTTTATTTAGCGATAAACTATGTATCATAAACCAATTCGTTGGTCGATAACTGCTCTCAAAAATGACTACAAAATTTGGTGGAAGTGTTCAGTAGATTTGAACCATCCCTTAAATCGCTCAACGCGTAAATTAAGCCTAACTGACGTAGGCAATCTAGTATATGACTACAGTAAAGCAATGGTAAACCAAGCAAATTTTGCTCAGGAAGTAGCACTTCAAGCTCAAGCTAAGCCTAAGGGGAAAATTTATGTAACTTGTCCAACACTTTTTTCTCAATCAGCCTTTAATCAAATTATTATTGATTTTATGCGCTTGTACCCAGAGGTTCGGATTAATCTTTATGCCAGTGACCGGAAAGTGGATATAATTGAGGAGGGTTTTGATGTCGCTTTGCGTTTTCAAGTTCATGAATTAAATGATTCCAATTTGATAATAAGAAAACTAGGTGAAAGTCAGCATTGTCTCGTAGCGGCACCTGAGTATCTAAATGGATTTTCCCCAATCACATCACCCAACGAGCTGCCTAATTATACTTGGCTTGGAAAAACCAAAAGTGATGGTACCTGTCAATTACAATTAACAAATCCTACCGGTGAGATAATAAATATTCCTTTAATTTCGCGTTTGGAAAGCAATGAGTGGACTATTTTAAAACAGGCATCTTTATCTAATATGGGAATCACTCTGCTACCCTTAGAATACTGTCAGCAAGAACTAGCACAAGGGCAATTGGTCCGTCTTCTGCCTGATTGGTCTTTAGCAACTGCATGCTTGTATTTGATTTATTCATCCAAGCGTGGCTTAACCCCTGCAGTACGTCATTTTATAGATTATTTAGGAAATGCAACTCAGAGAGGTTGCGCTTCTCTTGAAAATCTAGTTAATTAATTTGTACTAACTTAAGTCTAGGGATGATCAGGTTATGCCGCCTATGAATCAAAGCACCATGGATGCTGAAGTACTAAAAGCTGAAAAGTTAAGGACAACCATTCTTTGCATTATTTTTTGCTTAATGTCGTTGCTATGCGCCTTATTTATTTTATTTTTTCCCAATAGCTTCTCTATTAGCAAAGTGTCGACTATCTATTTACCTCCTTATTTGATGGGAGTGGGCTTATATTTTTTATTGGTTCGCAGGGTTATTTGTCGTTATATAGCCAAGAAAAAAGGGATGCCAATTGTTTTAAGATATTTTAATACTTTTGTTGAAATCAGTATCCCTTCAATCGGTATGATTTTAGCGACCTTAGTCCAACCGCCTGTTTATGTTCTTTTAATGCCCTCGGTTTTAGTTTATTACATTTTCATTACTCTTTCTTCACTAACCTTAAATGAATGGCTATGCCGTTTTTCCGGATTAGTTGCAGCTGCTGAATATGGTGCTCTTTCTTATTTCATATTGAATTATACTTATATTGAAAACATTGATAATTTCTTAACAGCAGGTTTTTCCTATGTATCACGGGTAATTTGTTTATTTATTGGCGGTATTGTTACCGGATTTGTAACTAACCAAATTAAACAACATCTTTTTTCAGTTTTTGAAGCTCAAAAAGAACGAGATAGAATTGAAGATATTTTTGGAAAACATGTTTCTCCAGAAGTGGTCACTAAATTATTATCAAAGAATTCAAATTTAACCGAGTACCTACCTGTTTGTATTATGTTTTTAGATATTAGAAATTTCACTCATTTTGCGGAGGAAAATAAACCCGAAGTTGTAGTAAATTACCTTAATAATCTTTTTGATCACATGATAAAAATTATTCATCACAATAAAGGGATAATTAATAAATTTTTAGGTGATGGTTTTATGGCCGTATTTGGAGCACCGCTTTCTAATGGAAATGACGTTGCTAATGCGGTAAAAGCTGCAATGGCTATTATCCATCATGCTGAGCAAGAAATAAAAAAGGGCGCTTTACCTGATTTGAAATTAGGTATTGGCTTACATTTTGGAAAAGCACTAACGACCACGATAGGGACAATTAGCTAGGTCCGGGGATCTGGAACAAAATTCAGGAAAAATAAGAGCTATTCCCGGTTTGTTAGTTCATTCACCTTACTCTCAGAATGGCTTATCCACAAGTCCATAGGCCAGGAGAGC
>NZ_RZGQ01000292.1 GCF_003989735.1 Legionella sp. km772
CAATTAACTAAAAATCAGATGAAAAGGCAATCTATTAAGCGGCTCAGAAAAAATGCTGGATGGGATGATTCTATTTTAACCACTATCTTATCTCAAAATTTTTCATGAGGTGACCCTGGCTGACACAGGAGGATACCTTCCACATTGGCTTGTGAATTAACCACAGAACAGTTATCCACTTTTTGTGCTTCCTGTGGAATGCTATGAATAGGAGGAGCACCATCAGTGACCTTACTAATCATCCCCATGATCTTCTCATGAGAAGTGCCATCAGAGTGGCCGTTCATCATGGTATTAACAAAATTAGGGTCAATTTTACTTAAATCACTAACTCGATAAATCTGAGTTCCCTCCTCCCCAGGTTTCGCCCCTAGCCCCTTGTTAGTAAATACTAAGTATCCTGATTTAGAATCAGGACCGTCTGGTACTACTGATAACCCCATAGTGTGGCCACTAAAACTAACGGGAATAGTGGTCAATTTTCCCTCTTGAATACGGTTTGATATCTCTATGCCAGCCTCAGGATTGCGTTGGGAAGTACTGGCAGAAAATGCGGCTGCGCTATTACTAAATTGATAGGCATTAGCAATTTCAGCAAAATCAGGATTAGTGCTTGCATGTTTAGTAACAGCATCCGTTAACAATTGATAACATGGGCCTATATGACCAAATTGGGAAAGAGTTCCATCCTTGCTAGTCATCTCTATCCCTAATACCAAGCCATAATCTTTAACGGGATGAAGTTTTTCAACCTCTCTAATAGGAGGTAGGCCGAAATCTCTTGCAGCCTTACTGTCTAAAGCTATTTCAAATGCTGCCCGTTCTCTAGGTCCCGCTATTGCACCAGAATCTAATAACCTCTGTGCGTCATCAAATTTTTGTTGTTGGAAAGCTTGTTGTAAGGGGCTTTGGCCATCAGGGTTTTTTGCCACATTCAAGGCTTGCTTGAGGTTAGCAAAACCGGTTAATTTTGCTGCCTGCTCCAATTCCTGTTGCAAAGCTGCAAGCTCTAGTTTTCTCCGGAGCGCATTTTGCATGATGGCAAAGAAAAGATTTTGATCAGCAATCATTTTATCCAAAGCCATTTTATCCATAGTTGCTTTTTGCTGTTCGTTTCTTTCTTGAATTTGTTTTAAATTAGCATCATTTTCTTTGGCATTTATTGCTGCAAGCATTTTTGATGAGGCATCAGCTTCAGGTGTAGACGGCATAGGAAATTACCTAAAAAAATCTTTATACTATATATAATATTAGTAAACACTAATTTTATCCAACAGATAAGGAAGCCTAAAGTTAAAAATTTAGTAAAAGCGGAATAATAAAAGGAACAGGAAAAAGCTGGAATCAATGCTCTAGTTTTAAGCTAGAGCATTTGACGTCTTTATTTTAAGGAGGACAGATCAATAACAAAACGATATTTTACATCACCTTTAACAAGCCGTTCAAAGGCATGATTAATCTCATCCATTTTGATGAGCTCAATATCAGAAGTGATGTGATGTTTAGCACAAAAATCCAACATTTCTTGAGTTTCTTTAATTCCGCCTATCAATGAACCACTTACTTTTAAGCGTTTTAAAATCATCGGAAACATGGAAACCTCTAGGGGATCAGCAGGCAAACCAACTTGCGTAAAGGTGCCATCATGTTTTAAAGCATTTAAATAGCGATTAATATCATGTTTTGCGGAAACAGTGTCTAAAATAAAATCATATTTATTTTCTAAAGCCGTCATAGCCTTATCGTCTGTAGATAAAACTACATCGGTAGCGCCAAGATCCATAGCTGCTTTTACCTTGTTTGCTGATGTAGTAAATACAGTGACATGAGCTCCCATCGCTTTAGCAAGCTTAACCGCCATATGGCCTAAACCGCCTAAACCGACGATCCCAACCTTACTGCCTTTACCTACTCCCGCTCTTTTTAAGGGTGAATAAGTAGTTATTCCTGCGCATAATAAAGGGGCGGCAGCGGCCGGATCTAAAGACAGGGCCACCTCATGAAAAAAATCTAGCTTAAATCGGTAAATAATGAGAGGCTAGCTTCATTTAAATGGATATAGGAATGAAGCTGGAAGAAGGATTTTTAGATTTTTTTATTTC
>NZ_RZGQ01000293.1 GCF_003989735.1 Legionella sp. km772
TCAAATAATCACTATAAAGATCAAGCATATCCATTTAATTCCCTCCCTAAAATTAAGGGCGGAATTCTAATGCTTTTTAGTCAAACTACAAGTTTATGTGCGTAACATGAGTTAATTATTTGATTGCGTGTATTTTGACGTAGCTCATCAAGAAGGCTTGAAAGATGTGTGCCAGGACAATGTGTCCCACCGCCACCACTTTGTTGATGACCGCTAATATTATCATTTATCCTGCTAAGAGCTGCATGATAACTTTGTGACGTTGGATCAATTCCATATTTGTTGCACAAAAAAGCCATTATTGCA
The DNA here is from genome assembly GCF_003989735.1 of Legionella sp. km772. Classification (GTDB taxonomy): domain Bacteria; phylum Pseudomonadota; class Gammaproteobacteria; order Legionellales; family Legionellaceae; genus Legionella. The sequence continues at coordinate 307 of NZ_RZGQ01000293.1, forward strand.
GTCAACTTCTCTAATCCTTTGCTCTTGGGTATATATTTTTCATAATCGCCAATAAAACAAATTCCAACTGTATTACCATTTCTACCTGTATTATGAGCGCCTTGAACATTTTCTTGAGTTGCATTTCGCCAGGCTCTGCCTTTATAAAGGACACCATTTTCATCAACAAGCCAATTGTATCCAATATCACTCCATTTATGGACCTTGACATGATAAGTCCAATAACTTCTGACCACTGCCGGGTAGTCTTTGCTAAAATTGTTAGCGCCACTATGATGGATAACCAAATGTGTGACGTTCGTTAATAATTGAGCTCCACTGTGTTCAGGCTGAGGACAGCCCCAACTCTTTCTGCTAACAAAGTTAGGCCTTCCAGGTGTTAATCTATCACTTGCGGTCATTGCTTTAATTAAATTTAAAGTTTTAAGGTCAGTTTTTCCTGGAGATATAAAAAATAGGTTTAATTCATTGAGCTCCGCCTTAGAGACTTTTAATCTTAACTGAATAAATTTTATATTCTTTTCAAGAAAGATTAATTCGGAAAAAAACTCCTTACTTTTTATCTCTTCTAGGTTGTCTTCTTTTATAGCCTGCCACGGACTCCATGTTGACCTATTAAGTAAATATCTAATCTCGAGTAAGGGCTTCGGTGATTCTTTTGCGAATAATACTTTACAAGCAAAAGCTAAGAATGGTCTAGGACCTTTTAAAGGAACTTTTAATATTTCTGTATTATAAATTAGCACATAGCCAGGATCTATTTTTTTGGTTAACTGACTACTTTTGAAAGCAAGTTCTTTATGTTGTATAGGTTGTCCGAAAACCGCAAAGACTATCAAATTCAAACCAATTAGTAAAAATAAAATCAATTTAGGCATTTGGTAAATTATATCCAATCAAAGTAGACCATCTTAATATCTCCACCTATAGATTTATAAAAACAGTGAAGCTAGGTCAGGGCAAACGCATCTAAATATTGCACAGTTAAGCCTGCTATGTTCTTCTGCGTACGCACGGTATCTAGACAACTTGCAGAGAATATGGACTACGCCCATAAAGCACGGAGTGAAGGCTGTTCCGTCACCATCTTAACTATAGATGCGTTTGGCCAGGAAGCTAGGTCTTTAATTTTTCATCGTTCAAAAACTAGCGTAAAAAAATAATTCCAGCCAGATTTCTAATTCGCTTGAATATGCTCAGCACAAAGAATTTTCCCACTATCTAAGGTATCAGCATAGGTGCCATCTAAGCTTCTATCTGGTTTGACTATAAAAGTTACTTTGCCGCTAACTTTTACATTGCTTTTGGAGGTATATGTATACTCGAGCATAATAGTATTATCCGATAAGATGGTAAGGGGACCGGACTGTCCCAAACTGTCCACCCAAAAGAATTGCTCCCCATCTCTGGTTACCTTAGCTTGCAAAGTTTGATTCTCTTTAGAACCGAGATAACGGCAATCAAAATATTTGGCTTGTGGATCAGCAGGAGCACTGGCGCTCGATTGTCCAGAAGATACTTGCTCGACAGGGACTTCATCGGCTACCACTGTTGTACTAATGAAAAATGATAAAGTAAGGCTTAGATAATGCTTTTTATGCCATTGCATTTTATTTCCCTCGGCTGGTATTTTGATAACTACAGTTAATTACTCATGTTACGCACGGTCAATTTTAAGCTGCCATATTTTTAAGCTCCTGCCAAGCAATCTGGTTCGCTCTAAGAATCAATTTGTACTTAATAGCAAAGTGATTTAAATGAGTTT
>NZ_RZGQ01000294.1 GCF_003989735.1 Legionella sp. km772
TCACTGATCAGATTGAGTGAAATAGGTGATCAGTTTAGAGTGAAATCACTGATCAGATTGGAGTGAAATGAGTGATCATTTTGAAGTGAAATCGGTGATCAGATTGGAGTGAAATACGCATTGCGTCCTCAAGAATCAAATATAAAATTCTTATTTGCTCTTTTTCACTGAACACTTGTTTACCATATCGGTGTACGGAGTCTCTTAATTCCGCTTCTGACTTTTCTCTGGCCATGGGCTATCCCCTATAAAAAGCAGCATTATAGATTAAAGCGATAAGAGTGGTCAATATTTAATCATATTTGCCGAGTGCATTTTGATTGAACAAGAAATAGAATTGCAGAGCATTGAGAATTCGCGAGGTATGCTTCTTCGATCAACTCAAGGCAACGTGCCTAAAGAGGCTGCTTATCTGTGCATTCATTGTGCCTTTTGATAAAAAGGCTGTGTTTATAAATCCGGCGTTTTGAAATCATTGTGGTTATGGGGCTTTGCTGTGTATTAAAGCCTAAAAAGTGAGAGTCAAGACTATTTTTTTCTTTTTTATTTGGTTATTATCTTCCAGTTTCATTGTTTTCTTCCAAGTTAGCCGCTGTGGATAATTGTCAATAGCGCCACACCCCAAAATAATAAAAAATAAATGTAAAAAGGTAAAACCCCTTGTGTTTATTGATTTATTGTGATTTTTTTTAATTAAACTTTAAGTCAAGATATCCACAATTTCTGTGGATAAGTCTGTGCATACCCGGTGTGTGAAAATGGAATTAAACACCTTGTTTTTCGTAAAGCGAATGAGGCGGGCTTATCCGCTGCAGTGTCTATGCGCTTTATAAGCCTTCTCTCCCGCTATGTAGTTTCTTATAGAATGCACTTTATTTAACCATCGAAGACTTTTTAAGTTCTAATTGACGAATTTTTCTAATTTGTATAAAATTGACGCTAAATTTGTATAATAAGGATAACTTATGGAAAATGTCACTTTATCAACATTAGCATCCACTGTCACAGGATGCTATACAGGTGTTTGCAATTATGTTTCATCGTTTTTTCAGCCGTGGCCTCCAGCAAGAGAGTTTAAAGAACAAGCGCTTCTAAATGAAGAAATTAAGGAGCTTAATGCATTAGTTTTGAGTATGAATGAAGAAAGAATATTTATTGTTAAAAAATAGCTTAATTTAATTCTTTGTGTAAGTATTTTGACGATAATGATTCCGGAGTGAGCTATCCTCAAGTGCTGGAGTTCAGTGAACTACGTACAGATCTTCTTTTTCATTTAGATAATTACCCAGTTTTTGAAAACAGTAAGTGTTTTGAATTGGAGTATTTGCATATTAAGCGCAATGAATGTATTGAGCATCATAATACTGTGGTTTCCGGTGCAGAAGAATTTTTTAAACGTGCTAATGAGCTACAAAACCAAGCATGGCTTAATGAGCGCGCGCGAAACTCTGTCCTATTAAAAAATTCATTTATGGAGTCAATGGACACTGAAGTTAGTTCTAGAACTAATGATGTTTCCGAAAATAAATCCAGCCCTCGTCTGCAATAATTATATATCTTATTTTTTATTGTTTTGCCTTAATAATTGTCTAAGTCAAGATGTATATTTATAGGTATCTTTGCTGGCATAGGTTCGGCTATTTTTTGCTATGAGTGTACGTTGCGATAGCACTTGGACTCGTTAGTACAACTGATGCGCTGGGACAAATGCTCTAGCAGACCTTATTTTATTCTCTCTTGCTATAAAAGAGTAACAAGATAAATTCTAAGAACGCTTGGCTATATTATAATAAGAGCTGCAATAGTTTGGTAATTGACCTACCAAATTTAGGCCATAACGTTGATTTGTGATCTACGATGCTGGGCTTAGCAGCCCAGCCTACCTATTCGGTTTTTAGCTTTAACTCAACTGTAATTTCAAGGCAAGGTAGGGGCCATTTAAATTAAAGGCTCATGTTACGCACGGTCAATTTTAAGCTGCCATATTTTTAAGCTCCTGCCAAGCAATCTGGTTCGCTCTAAGAATCAATTTGTACTTAATAGCAAAGTGATTTAAATGAGTTTTTATC
>NZ_RZGQ01000295.1 GCF_003989735.1 Legionella sp. km772
TTGATTTTTTTGATGCAGTGTAATAATTTCGCTTTTTGGTCATTCTATTCCCCTCTTATATTAGAAGAATAGCTCTTAAAAATACCTTTTTTTCGTCTAAAAATCCGCGCCTATATCACACATTCTCTGTTGGAATCAATTATTAAATAAACCATTGCCCTTTAACTCAAAAAATGAAAGTTGAGTTGGATCTTTTTCCAATAATTCATGTATATATCCTAACGCCCCTAGTATCACTGCTTTTTGGTATACATTCATGCCGGATTTGATAACCAATCCACCTAATTCAATTTTAAGTCGAGTATCTGCTTTACGTTTTTTAAGTTTTTCTAACGAGTGTGATTTTTCATAGCGAGCAATGATTTGTTTTTCTTTTTCAATCTCCTTAAGAATTGTCATGAGACAACTCCCTAGCAAGTTTAAAAAACACTGCATCTAATTGCTTAAGATCTAATTTATGAAGTCCGTATTTGTAGGCAAGATGACCAATTTCAAGTTTATGCTTTTGTTGTAACTTCTCTAACTTGATTTTAGCTTTTTCGATTCTATCCAAGAGTAGTGCTTCCATTTGCGATACTGTCTTCGTAGACATAATCATTTCTCCGCAAATGAGGTAACAAAATAAGCCTACAATGCCCGATTTGTAAAAGCAATAGCTGATTGCTAATAAAAGTGAGCGCAGCGAACTTCAAAAGTCACGCAAGTGCGCAATATACAAACTTTCGTTTGTTTGCTAAAGTAGTATGTAATCGCTTAAAAATATCTTATGGATAGGTATTCTTCTAAAATTAAAAACGATGGAGCATTACATGAAGGTACTGTCTTTTCATGGCCATCGCTTTTGCTCAAGTATCAATTCACTCTCGCTCAAAAGGGCATAGTGCCATTGCTGCAAGTAGTTATCGAACAGGCTCTAGGCTTTATGATATGCGCACTGGGTTGACTCATGATTATTCTAATCGCCATGACGTTATTTATGCAGAAATTCTTTTACCGGAAGGTAGTTCACCTGAGTTCGCAGATCGCGAATTTTTATGGAATCAAGTGGAGCTTGCAGAGAACAGAAGCAACTCTCAGATCTGTAAAGATATTGTTTTAGCACTTCCAAAAGAATTAAGTATTGAGCACCAGATAGCATTAACAAAGCAATTTGCCGATACACATTTTGTCCAAGAAAACTTAGTAGCAGACGTAGCAATTCATGATCATGGCGATGGTAACCCTCATGCTCATGTACTAATTACAACTCGAAGATTGGAGCATAATAAATTTTCACGGCATAAAGCTCGTGATCTTAATCCTACGTTCGCAAAAAAATTTATTGTAGAAAAAGACTATTGGGGCGAATGCTGGCGTGATTTTCAAAATAGCTACTTTGCTGAGCATCAGCTTGATTTAATTGTTGATCCTAATCATCTCATTAGTGAGCGTCATACTGGGCGTACGCGCAAGCAAACTCTTAGTTATTTAGCCGAAGAAAATCAATTAATTAAATCTGCACGTGCAGAGATTGCTTTATCTAATCCCGAAGTATTTATTAAACAAATAATGCAAACACACAGTGTTTTTACACGCCGCGATATAGAACGTTTAGTATTTAAAACCTTTCATAATACTCAGCATATTAATGATTACCTAAACATTGTTGCACAAGTCTTAGAACATAAGAATGTTATTAATTTAGGTAGGAATGAGCGAGGAATTGAATCCTATACTATGCAAGAGCAGTATATACAGGAAGGCAAGTTATTAGCACATGTCGAGCAACTGTACCTTAGTTATGCTCATTCACACAACACCTCCTTAGCTTCTTTGATTCAACACTATCAATTAAATGATGAGCAATCCGAAGCATTAAAATTTATTGTATCAGGTAGCGATATTAGCGTTTTAATTGGCCGGCCAGGAGTTGGTAAAAGCTATTTACTTACTCATGTTACGCACGGTCAATTTTAAGCTGCCATATTTTTAAGCTCCTGCCAAGCAATCTGGTTCGCTCTAAGAATCAATTTGTACTTAATAGCAAAGTGATTTAAATGAGTTTTT
>NZ_RZGQ01000296.1 GCF_003989735.1 Legionella sp. km772
AAATCTTCAACAGTTGATAAAAAAGCTAATACTTCAGACATCCCTTTCTTTCGCCAGTTCAAATAAATGCAGGATTATACTGTTTATGTGACTAATTTCTAGTCATGAAAAGCCCCTGATAGAAGAGCAAATCATTGAAGAAGAGGAAGAATTTAATAAAGACGATATAATGTTTGTTGGCGATGAGAAACACATGGCTTATTGTCACAAACTATACGGCGATTTCAATGAAAAAGGTTTGCAATCTTTGCAAGATAAATACGATACCGTCCATATTAAACATGCCAGAGAACTGGCAAGCGAGCTGCAATACCATGCATCAGAGCTACACGAAAGTATCGAACTCATGGAGCAAGCAAGTAGAGAACTGATTGATGGAGAAAGTCCCTTTTGCAATAATTACAAGATTAATGAACAAGGTGACATTGGCGATTTTGCTAGTGAACTCTACCAGGTGGCCTCTTCAATAGAGGATATTATCGCTCAAATCAGTAAAAAATTAGCGCCACTTGGGCGCTTACTTCCTATTGAACCAGATGATGATGACGATGTTGCTTTCCACAAAGAGATTGATGATTGGCTGGACGACCCAAAAGGCTACCGGCACGGGTATCATTCCTATTTTGATTAAATAGACACTCAGTATTATTTATGACTTTCCATATAGCTAAGTGCGGCATCTGCTAAAAATGAAGAGCGATTTTTAATCGAATGATTTTTAGCATACAGATCGATGAGGCTTAAAACGCGCTCTGGCATGGTAATATTAATGCGCTTTGCCCTACCTGATATTTGACTTAAATCAATGTCAATAAATGCCCATACACCTCCTTGAAACTCTTCGTCATTAATCCATCGATCAATTGTTGCACCGACTGGAAGAGATTCATTATCCATTAATAATCCTTCTAAATGACACTCAACCGCTTCAATTGCATTAGTTAATGCTTCATCATAAGTGCTACCCGCAGAATAACATCCAGGAATATCAGGGACACTCACACCGAAATCACTATGTTCATCTTTATGTATTACTACAGGATATCTCATTTTATATCCTCCTTATTAATACCAGCCTGTTTAAAAATACTGGCCACCGTTTTTATAGGTAAATCTTTTTTAGGATGAGGTACTGTCACCCTACCCTTTTTGGTGGGGTGTTTAAATTGGCAATGACTCCCCTTCTGATGACATTGCACCCAACCATCGCGTTCTATTATTTTTATTATTTCTGCGCTTTTCATATCTTTAATTATACACACTATACACATAAATTCAAGAAAGTAATTTTCATATCACAAGGGTACACCCTTGTGATAAATCTTGCCTTACCTTTAACTCTCTTGTTTCTCCTATCAATAGAGTTTAATTTTTATTTATGATAATGTACTATCACTGCTTTTAAATATTATTGATAGGAAAATTCATGGCGCTTGTTGGTTATGCCCGCGTATCCACCATTGACCAAAATTTGGATATTCAACTTGAGGTTTTAAAGAGCGCCGGATGCAAAAAAATCTTTTCCGAGAAAAAAAGCGGCACTTCAAAAAAAGATCGAACCGCTTTAGATGAATGTATGGAATACATTCGTGAAGGCGATACACTCGTGGTGACCCGAATTGACCGACTAACCCGCAGCATTCTTGATTTACAAAACCTGCTTCATTATTTAAAAAAGAAAGAGATTCACCTAAAAGCACTGGAGCAACCCGTGGATACCTCCAATGCCTCAGGGAAATTTTTTTTGGATATGCTCGGCGTCTTTGCTGAGTTTGAAACCAATCTTCGCCGTGAGCGGCAACTGGAAGGCATTGAGCGCGCCAAACGCGAAGGTAAGTACAAAGGGAGAAAACCTACAGCACGCTCCAGAACCGATGACGTGATGGAGTTAATCAATCACTCATGTTACGCACGGTCAATTTTAAGCTGCCATATTTTTAAGCTCCTGCCAAGCAATCTGGTTCGCTCTAAGAATCAATTTGTACTTAATAGCAAAGTGATTTAAATGAGTTTTT
>NZ_RZGQ01000297.1 GCF_003989735.1 Legionella sp. km772
TTTTGATTTTTTTGATGCAGTGTAATAATTTCGCTTTTTGGTCATTCTATTCCCCTCTTATATTAGAAGAATAGCTCTTAAAAATACCTTTTTTTCGTCTAAAAATCCGCGCCTATATCATCATTCAGGTTTTTAATTTACAATCTTGCTAGAGAATAGTTTTGTACACGATGATTTTTAAATAAGGGACAGAACTTAGTTGTATTAAAAATTTTGCATTTAACGGACGCTGATCACGTGAAATCTCTAAATTCTTTTTTTATGCTCCAGATAGATATCCTCTCTTGTCAAAGAGAGGATATTTCATGGTTATGAATGTTGAGTTTTAGCGCTCTAGGAAAATTCCTACAATTTTCCAGCGGTCATTTTCTTTTAGGAAAATGTATTTAATTCCTATTTTTTTGCCATCATTTGTAGTGATGGTACCCTCCAGGAAGCCTGAATTTAGATAACCTGCGGCATTATTCACTGGAGAGTTTGTAATTCCTCTTTGGGTAAAATTAGCGCTTTTATTGTTTTTTAACTCAGGGTTTTCAGCGAGCCATTTTTGAAAATTGGCCAAGGAAATCGCTTGCTGATATTCTTGCGATGTATAGGAATAGGCTTCATTTATGTTACCGGCCCGCAACGCTTCTAATTGCTCATTGGCGGTATTAAGTAGGCCGCTAGTCAGGTAACTAATAAAAGTGAGTAATACGCTGATAGTAATAATCAGCCAAAAGCCTATTGAGCCTAGTGTCAGTATTATTTTGTGTAAGGAAGATACATTGTGAGCTACGATTAAGGTATTCCCTTCTTTATCGGTAAACTTATTTTGGTTAATACGAATAAGATCAAGTATCGTCCATATTCCTAAAAAACCGCCGGTCAAAAGAGTTAACATACCAGTAAAAAACTTACCTACATAAAAGCGATGAATGCCTAAAGGTCCAAAAAAAATGCAAAGTAATAAGGCTTGTCTGCCAGATTTTCTGCTTTCAACTTCATTAATGTTGTTAGGATCTAGGAGGACCTTTTCTGGGATTTTGGCTCCGCATTTTGGACAAAATTGACTGTCATCGTCTTTTAGTTTCGCACCGCAAGAAGGACAATTGTGCATTACAGTCATTTTTTATACCTCATAGGTTTTAACACATTAAACAGGGGCTGGCATTAGGCTCTTCTTTTAGTTGCAAAGCAAGAGTAGTCAACATCAATGGAATTTGTTGTGTATACATGGCTTGATCATAACCACCCTCCAAACCCCAGTAAATACCCGCTACCGATTCTTTATTCGCTTTATATAGTTGTAGCACTTGTTCGTAAAAATATACAAGATCCTGATTATTAAAACGATATTTTTTAGCATCAGCTTCACTCATGAGCTGTCCATCAATGAGTTTCCCACAAAAAGCGGTTTCATCTTGATGAGAGTCCCAGCCTGTGGGTAGTAATAACATGATTAGTTGATCGGCCGTTTTAGCTGCTGTTATTTGTCCTTCTAATTGGTTTAAAGCAAATAGCAAGGCTGGATGAATATCGGTTTTTACAGCTCTTGGTTGTTGCGCCAAATCCACGGCATAATAATGGTATTGATGATGTTGCCATTCATTAATTCCAATCTTATGTTTTTTGGGTTTTTCGGTAAATTCCAGATTGATATCGGCAAAGTCTTGTCCTGGATAGACCCTTGAATCGAAAATATCCACATGACACACCTCCAAATGCGACAGGCTATGGTTTAAAACCTCACATAAACCATTATCGCGATTAACATCAGTCCCTATTACCACATATTTTAAAGGCTTTGCATGATTGAGTTCAGCGTTTTTCATGAGTAGGGCGGTTTTATTAAACACTCATGTTACGCACGGTCAATTTTAAGCTGCCATATTTTTAAGCTCCTGCCAAGCAATCTGGTTCGCTCTAAGAATCAATTTGTACTTAATAGCAAAGTGATTTAAATGAGTTTTTATC
>NZ_RZGQ01000298.1 GCF_003989735.1 Legionella sp. km772
AATCAAATAATCACTATAAAGATCAAGCATATCCATTTAATTCCCTCCCTAAAATTAAGGGCGGAATTCTAATGCTTTTTAGTCAAACTACAAGTTTATGTGCGTAACATGAGTTATTAATGGATTATTTAAATCAATTACCCGAGGTGGAGTGGGTAGAATCCTGTGGGGCCTTTCGTCGCAGACAAGAAACGTTTTCGGAGTTTTGTTTTTTAGTTCTAACTAAGAATTTTAAGCGTGTTGCTGATTATGTAAAACGATTTCATGGGGTCATTAATATTGTTGCTGAAACAGACAGGGATATAACTCTATCTTTAAAAACCGGAATTAATTTGCAACTTATTAAGGTGGGCTTAGAAAACAAAGGAAGTGGTTTAATTTATCATACTGGTTCAACTGAACATGTAAAACAATTAGAGGATTATGCCAAAGAACAAGGGTTTATTTTAAATCAAAAGGGTTTATTCAAAGATAAGATTTATGAGGCTGGTTCCGACGAGCATGAAATCTATAATGCTTTAGGTTTAGGGTATATCGAGCCAGAATTAAGAGAGGCTCGTGATGAAATTAAAGCAGCCGAGAAAAATTGCCTACCACCACTGATTGAATTAGACGATATAAAGGGAGATCTACATTCGCATACTAACGAAACGGATGGTAAAGAACCCTTAGAGCGAATGATAGTAGCCGCAATTGAAAAAGGTTATGAATATTTTGCAATTACCGATCATTCTAAGCGATTAAGCATTACCAATGGTTTAAACGAGGAGCGTCTGCTGAAACAAATTGATCAAATCAACGAATTAAATCTTTTATATCCCTCTTTTAAGATACTTAAATCCATAGAGGTCGATATCCTGGAAGATGGAGCTTTGGATTTATCTAACGAGGTATTAAAAGAGCTGGATCTACGAGTCTGTTCAATCCATTCCAAATTTAAGCTTCCTGAGCAACAGCAAACGGAGCGAATTATTAGAGCAATGGACAATCCTTATTTCAATATTTTAGGACATGCGACCGGACGTTTACTTAAATCTCGCCCACCTTATCCGATTAACATAGAAAAAATTTTACTCGCTGCAAAAGATAGAGGCTGCTACCTAGAATTAAATGCCCAACCGTACCGTTTGGATATTAATGACCACTACTGCAAATTAGCCAAGGATATCGGAGTAAAAGTTGCAATTTCAAGCGATGCTCATGCTATCCAGCAATTGAATTATATGCAATTAGGTATTTACCAGGCCCGAAGAGGATGGTTAGAAAAGAAGGATGTGCTCAATTGCTTTTCGTGGCCGGAGTTACAGTTATTATTGAAGAGAAATTAAAATGAGAGTCATTACTTTGATCGAATTGTATTTTATTTGCATTAGTCTAGACTAACAATAAGCAATTAAAATTCTCAGAGAATGATTCTTAGCTCTAAGTTTAAGGAGAAACAACATGCTTTCAGAAAACAAATTACCCTACAATTTAGACCAAATTAAACAGCAAGCAGAAGAGTCTTTAGATAGAGGGGCGGTAACTAAAGATTATCCCCTTAACATTGATGAAGCCTGTAAACATTTAAATGCTGCCTTGGCTACTGAGATTATGTGTGTATTACGCTATCGTCATCATCAAATAATAGCTAAAGGGATTGATAAACCTCAAGTGGTAGCAGAATTTGAAGAGCATGCTTTGGATGAAGAGCGTCATATGATGATGATTGCCGAACGAATTAACCAGTTAGGCGGGGATCCTGATTTTAATCCTGGTACCGTCCCTCAACGAACAGCTACTGAATATGGCGAGGGAAGTAATTTACTTACCTTAGTAACTCATGTTACGCACATAAACTTGTAGTTTGACTAAAAAGCATTAGAATTCCGCCCTTAATTTTAGGGAGGGAATTAAATGGATATGCTTGATCTTTATAGTGATTATTTGATT
>NZ_RZGQ01000299.1 GCF_003989735.1 Legionella sp. km772
TTGATTTTTTTGATGCAGTGTAATAATTTCGCTTTTTGGTCATTCTATTCCCCTCTTATATTAGAAGAATAGCTCTTAAAAATACCTTTTTTTCGTCTAAAAATCCGCGCCTATATCAGGGGCTTTGGCGAATATTAGCGAAGAGCAATTGCGGCGATTATTTGGTTCCCAGAAAAGTTTTTATGAACTATTTGATATTAACTTGCCTAAAAGTTTATTCATTCAACGCTTTGCTCCTTTAGCTAATTCACAAGAAAAACCTACCATGGCTTTAGCGATGAAAAGTGGCAAAATGACTTTTGATTTAGCTCGTGTGCTGGGTGCGGACGTTAATGAAATGAACCAACAGCATTGGTATAGCGTTGCATTCGATTTATTATGGTTATGGATTTCTTTTTATCAAATAAATGAAACCTCCGATTTACCTTTGGATAATCGTAATATTAATGAATCGCAACTTATCTCCACTACCATGGGGATAGCAATAGCTGTGGCCATGTTCCAAGCCCTTGCCAATTATGCTCTTTTTAATGAATCTACCAATTTGACTAGTATGCTTTTAATGTTAAGTTTTTTACCCTTGCTTTTAAAGTGCGTGTTTTCTGGTTTTAAGAGAGTCCAGGATAACCTCTATCCGCCCATTGAAATTACGGAGAACGGAGAGCCAAGTAGAGAGGCCAATGTTAATCGTTCTTTGTTTAGTTATGTTGGGGGTTTTTTTGCGCGCAAATCCAAGAAAGAGGAGTTGCCTGCTAGGGAGTTGCTGCCTAAACTGGAATAAATTTTTTCAAAATTATGATGAGGGGGCATGATAAAGTCCAACTGCTACCTCCTAATCCTAATTTAAACCTATTGACACCACCCAAGAGTGATATGGTGATTTGGAGTATTTATTAGTGAAGAATCCTTAGGTAGATAAATGCAATAATTTTCTCCTCTTTTTATTTGGTCGGAGTTGGTCTTGGATACATAGGGTACGTTTGTTTTATCTGCAGTAACTCTTGAAGAGATTTCTACAAGATAGATTCCTGAATATATAATCTTAGCTTCATTCTTAATACTAGTTTAAGAAATATTTGCTAGGATTGGCCATCTTCAACCATAGAGCATATTTATGGACTTTACCCAGCTTCTTGAAATAATTAATCGCGCAAGTAATCCAGAGCAAATTTTATCCCAACTTACCGAAAAACAATATGCAATTACTGATAAAACTATAGAGGGGAGCTCGGTCCTACATGCTTTAGCCCAATCCAAGCATGCAAAAGAATATAATTTTTCAAACTTTTTAGAAAAATTAATAGCAGCTGGAGCCAATTTAAACGAGGTTGATAAACAAAATAAAAACTTCTTTATTTATTACATAGAGCAATCAGGCTTTAATCGCGATACCATCGTTACCTTTTTACTTGAGCAAGATAAGTTTGATGTCAACTATCGCATCGAAAATGAGCCAACATTTTTTGAGGTTCTCGAAAAATTTGGAAGTTATAATTTTTTATCCTTTTTAAGGCTTTTATTTCAGCGCGAGGATTTTAATCCAAATCAAAAAACCAGCAAATACAACTCTATTCTGTTACATTTAATTGCAGAGAAGGCTTGTGAGGAGCTTATTTTAGTGGCACTTGGTAATAATAGGATAAATACCGAAATAAAAGATAGTGAAGGAAAAACGGCCTTAGGGCTCATATTAGCGGAAAATCGATATAAGAATTTACCAGTTATTAAAGCATTATTAAATAATGAACAATGTAAAATTAATACCCTGGACAATGATGGGAATAACTATTTACAGCTAACTGGTTTAGCTAGGTCCGGGGATCTGGAACAAAATTCAGGAAAAATAAGAGCTATTCCCGGTTTGTTAGTTCATTCACCTTACTCTCAGAATGGCTTATCCACAAGTCCATAGGCCAGGAGAGCT